>JACDBB010000118.1 GCA_013695145.1 Euzebyales bacterium | reverse complement strand
AGTCGTCAGCGAACCGCACGATGACCACGTCACCGTGGGCGTGCCGACGCCTCCAATCGTGGGCCCACAGGTCGAAGACGTGGTGCAGGTAGACGTTGGCGAGCAACGGCGACACCGATGCCCCCTGTGGGGTCCCCTCCACGCTCTCCGACCATTCCCCGTCCTCGATGACCCCTGCGCCCATCCACTTGCGGATGAGGCGCAGGACCCGTTGGTCCGCGATCCGGTGCTCGACAAACTTGCTCAGCCAGCCCTGATCAAGGTTGGTGAAGAAGCTGCGGATGTCCGCATCGAGCACCCAGTTCACCTTCTTGCGGTAGATCCCGGTCGCGAGCGCGTCCAACGCGTCATGCGGGCTGCGCCCCGGTCGGAACCCATAGTTGAACCCGAGGAAGTCCGTCTCATAGACCGCGTTGAGCACAACGACGACGGCGCGCTGGACGAACTTGTCCTCCAGCGCGGCGATGCCAAGCGGCCGCAGCCGCCCGTCCGCCTTGGCGATGTAGGCCCTACGTGACGGCTTCGCCCGGTAGCTGCCGCTGTGGACCCGCCGGTACAGGTCCTGAAGGTTGTCCTCCAGGCCCTGCCCGTAGTCCCGCCACGTCACGCCGTCCACCCCGACAGCCGCCCGGGGGTTCAACGCCCGGTAGGCCGCCCGCAGACGGTCAACGTCGACGTGGTGCAACAGCGTGGTGAACCGTGCCTCCTTGTCCCTACGTGCAGCCTGGCGCACGCGGTCCAGCGCACTTGGCGCGTCCTGTCCGGCGCTGCGTCCGGGACGCGTTTTGCTGGCCGCGTTCCCCTCGGCCAGCCCCCTTCCCTCCACCGCCTCCGCAACCGGTCGCCCGGCGTTGTTCGGCGGCTTCGCAGGTACTACAGGGCTGTCTGACTTCCCACGCTCGTTCATCTCAGGCGTACGACCTCAGTCTTCCCTGAGCGGCCCGCCTCCCGATCACGGCCACGGGCGAACATGGGACCTCCCGGTTCTCGCGCATGAAGATTCCGCGCATGCTCAGGTTCTCAGACCGCGCGGGGTCCCCCGACAAGCTCGCGCATAGCGCTGCCGGCGATGTCGCCTCCGCCCATGCTTACGGCGTCGGCACCCCAAACCCATGATTTCGCGGCTCAATAGCCCGGCCTACGCGTACCCCTGTCAACGCTTCGCCACCGCCCTCGCGGACGGCCACGCATGACTCGGGGCCACCGTGGGTCGCTACCCCTTCGATGTAAGGCTCTTTCATCCTCTTCTCCATGCCGGTTTATCCCGGCGCTCCAGCATCTCATGGCCATCGCTCCGCGATGGCCTCCCCCGGAATACGCGAGAATCGCCTCGCAAGCTCGGCGCATTCGCGCCTCAGACACCAGTCAACCACTCTTGCAAGTTACCGGCGGCGGCAGGTATTCCTGCGACCCTGTCAGCCGCGGAGGGCGCGCAGCACGGGGTGGCCGTCCTCGTGCTCCACGCGCAGGGCGAGGTCGACCGCGTCGAGCGCGCAGCAGGCGTCGAGGTCGGCCGCGGGGAAGTCGCTGTCGGCGGGATCGGCGAACCGCTTGCCGGCGTCCGAGGTGGGCACCCGCGCCAGGTAAGGGCCGGGGTCAGGCCGCTCACCGGTGAGTCGGGCAGCGATCCAGTCGGCGCACGCCTGGTCCTCGTCGCCGTCCCTCGTGTCGCGGCCGGTGATCACGAACGTCACCTCGTCGGGGTCCAGCGACCGCAGGTGGCGGACCGTCGCCTCGGCGCACACGAAGCTGGCGGCCAGCAGCACATCGGCGTTGCGGCTGCGGACGACGCCCTGGGTGCCGGCCGTCGTGCGCTGCACCAACGTCCTGCCGTCCAGGTCGCGATCACGGACGCCGAGCGGCGAGTTGTCAAGGTCGAAGCCGCCGACCGGCAGGCCGCCGACCTCGCCCATGACCAGCGTTCCGGGGCGCTGGTCGCGGAGCGCCAGGGCCTCCTCGACGGTGGCGACGCACACGATCTCGCGGGCGCCGGCAGCCAGCGCGTAGGCTGCCGTCGAGAACGCGCGCAGCACGTCGACCACGACGACGACCCCGGTCGCCTCCCCGGCACCGGCGAGCGTGACGCCGCGGACGGACGGCCTCATCGGCGTCGGCAGTCGCGCGGTCGACTCCCGGTCAGCCGCCGCGGCGGCCGCCTCGCACCTGGGGCGGCCGCATGACCCCGCCCTTGCGGCCCTTGTTCAGGGGATCGCGGTCCGGGTGGACCGGCGGCGGCGGGGGCGGCTGCTTCGGTCGGGGCTTGGGCTTTGGCTTCGGCTTCTCTGCCATCCGCATCATCACCTTCGGTCCTCATCGTGCACGGCCTCGCTGCCATGGTGCTTCCCGCTCCGGCCTCCCGTTTCCGCAGGTCACCAGACCGGCGTCATTCCAGGCCGTTCGAGAGCCTACGCCCAGCAGCGGTCACGCGCGCCCTGTCCGATCGCGCGGACGAACCCAGTGCCCACGGCCTCGGCGGCTGCGGCGAGCGGGAGGGCGAGCGCCTCGCCGAACACCACGGTCCGACCATCCGTCACCGTGCCGAGGCGGTGGCAGCCGACGCCCAGCCCGGCGCAGCGGTCGGCGAGCCGCTCCACGTCGGCGGTCCTCACGCTCACCACCACGCGGGTGGGTGACTCGCTGAACAGCCATTGGTGGTCCGGCAGCGCCGCCTCGGGCGCCAGCTCGGCACCGAGCCCGCCTGGCAGGCAGGACTCGACCACCGTGGCCAGCAGCCCGCCGGTGGCGACGTCGTGAGCGCTGCGCAGCAGTCCCTCGCCGGCCGCGCCGAGGAGCACCCGGTGGAGCGCCGCCTCGGCATCCAGGTCGACGCGAGCCGGTCGGCCGGCCAGCCGGTGGTTGACCGCCTGCTCGTAGGCGCTGCCGGCCAGCCCGGGCCGCGTCGGGTCGCCGATCAGCAGCACGGCGTCGCCTGCGTCCGTGAAGTGGTTGCCGACCGCGCGGGTCACGTCGTCGTGGACGCCGAGCACGCCGACGATCGGCGTGGGATGGATGGCGGTGTCCCCGGTCTGGTTGTAGAAGCTGACGTTGCCTCCGGTGATGGGTGTGCCCAGCGCGCCGCAGGCGTCGGCCAGCCCGGCGACGGTGTCGCGGAACTGGCCCATCACCTCGGGCCGTTCCGGCGACCCGAAGTTGAGGCAGTTGGTCGCGGCGACCGGTTCGGCGCCCGTGCAGGCCACGTTGCGGGCGGCCTCGGCCACCACGAGCCGCGCCCCCTCCTCCGGGTCGAGGGCGCACCAGCGGCCGTTGCCGTCCGTGGCCAGCGCGATGCCCCGCCGGCCCGCGGGGTCGGGCCGTCCGTCGGCGTGGGGCAGGCGCAGCACCGCAGCATCGGCGCCGGGACCCTGGACGGTCCCTGACTGCACGATCGCGTCGTACTGCTCAGTGATCCAGCGCGGGTCGGCGACATCGGGGCTGGACAGGACTGCGAGGGCCGCCGCGGCGAGGTCCGCAGGGGCCGGTCCGGCATCGACGTCGAGGCCTGCGTTCGGGTGGACCCAGTCGGACACCGGCCGCTCGTACACCGGCCCGTCGTGGGCCAGCGACGCGGCCGGAGCGTCGTGCACGAGGACGCCGCGGTGGGTGAACACCAGCCGGTCGCCCTCGACGACCTCGCCGATCGGTGTGGCATCCACCCCCCACCGCGAGGTGACGGCGAGAACCTCAGCGAGCCGCTCGGGGGCGACCAGCGCGAGCATGCGCTCCTGGGACTCCGAGCACAGGATCTCCCAGGCGTCCATAAACGCCTCGCGCAGGGGCACCCGGTCGAGGTCCACGCGCATGCCCAGCCCGGCGGCGGACGCCATCTCCGCGGTCGAGCAGGCGATGCCCGCGGCGCCCATGTCCTGGATGCCGGACAGCAGGTCGCGGGCGTACAGCTCGAGACAGCTCTCGATGAGCAGCTTGCCGGCGAACGGATCACCCACCTGGACGTTCGGCCGTTTGGCCTCGTCGACGCCTGCTGCGCCGAACTCGGCGCTGGCCAGCACGCTGGCGCCGCCGATGCCGTCACGGCCGGTGCGCTGCCCGATCAGCACGGCGATGTCCCCTGGGCGGTCGGCCCTGGCGAGCTGGATGCGGTCGGCCGGCAGGATGCCGACGCACAGCGCATTCACCAGCGGGTTGCCCTCGTAGCAGGGGTCGAACGCGACCTCGCCGCCGACGGTCGCGACGCCCAGGCAGTTGCCGTAGTGGCCGATTCCGCGGACGACGCCGTCGACGATCCAGCGGGTGCGCTCGCTGCCGGGGTCGCCGAAGCGCAGCGGGTCGAGGATCGCGATGGGTCGGGCACCCATGGTGAGGATGTCGCGGATGATGCCGCCGACCCCGGTGGTGGCGCCCTGGAAGGGCTCGACGAAGCTCGGGTGGTTGTGGCTCTCGATCTTGAACGCGACCGCGAGCCCGCCGCCCACATCGACCACGCCCGCGTTCTCGCCTGGACCGACCAGGATGCGCT
>JACDBB010000111.1 GCA_013695145.1 Euzebyales bacterium | reverse complement strand
CCGCCGCGCCGGCTGACACGTCGCGCCCGTCGTGATGCCAGAACCGTACCTTATCAGTACGCTCCTGCCGTCCTCTCGCCATGGCAGTACCGTACTATTATCGGTACGCTTATGCCCAGGGAGGGTTCGATGGGCACCCAGGTCAGGCCCCCAGACACCTACCGGCGGCGGTTGTGGGCCGTGGCCGTGGGCCAATACGGCTACGTGACCACCCACGACGCGGCCGAGTTGGGCGTGCCGGCGGTCGAGCTGCGCAAGTTGGCCCAGCGCGGGTTCCTCGAGCGCGTCGGCCGGGGCGTGTACCGCTTCCCTGACTGTCCGGTGACCGAGCCTGCCGAGTACATGGAGGCGGTCCTGTGGGCGGGTGAGGGCGCCGCCCTGTCCCACGACGCCGTCCTCGCGCTGCACGACCTCGGCTTCGCCAATCCCTCCACGATCCGCGTCACAGTTTCCCGCCGGGTGCGCAAGACCCACCCGCGGCGCGACGTCACTCTCATCCAGGCGGTCCTTCCGAACGAGGACCTCACCACCTATGAGGGGATCCCGTCCACCACGGTGGCCCGTGCGTTGCTGGACGTCCGCGGCCTGCTGATGCCGTCCCGGCTACGCGAGGCCGCCAGCGCAGCCCGCGAGCTGGGGTTGCTCTTGGCCGGCGAGTACGACCGGGTGCTGGCAGGTCTGGAGGCGGCCGGATGACCCGGCCGCCACCCAGCAACGCCACATCGCTGGCCGCCCGGTTGCGCAACGTCTGCCGCGACCATGCCATCCCCGAGGGCCGCGCCCGCCGGCTCCTTGGCGTGGTGGTCGTCGGACAGCTGCTGGCGCGCACCGGGGTGGGTGTGGTCAAGGGCGCCACCAACCTGGAGGTGCGGGTCGGCACGGCACGCACCCGGGTCTCCAGCGACCTGGATACCGTGCGCCGCGCGTCCCTGGAGGAGTTCCGAGACCGACTCGCCGAGTCCCTGAGGGTGGGCTGGGAGGGCTTCACCGGCGTGGTCGCCGACCGGGGGCCGGTCGACACCCCCGCCCCGGCCGCCTACCGGCCGCACCGGCTGCGTGTGCGGCTGATGTACCGCGGCGGCGACTTCGCCAGCTTCACGATCGAGGTGTCCCCCGAGGAGATCGGCGCTCTGGGTGAGCCCGAGGCGATCACCTCGCAGGAGGCCGTCGGCTGGTGTGAGGCGCTGGGCCTGCCGACGCAGGCGTCCATCCCGGCCCTCCCGCTGGCGCACCAGGTCGCCCAGAAGCTGCACGCGTGCACGGCGCCGGACACCGACGACTGGACCAACGACCGCGTTCACGACCTCGTCGACCTTCAGATCGCGATGGACGGCTACTCCGGGACTACCGCGACATCAAGGCCGCCGCCGTCAGGCTGTTCTCCTACGCAACGGCCACCCCTGGCCGCCCACAGTCACCGCCCGCGACGGCTGGGCCGACCGCTACCTCCAGGAAACGGCCGGCCTGGACGTCATCCCAGGCCTTGACGCGACGATCGCTTGGACCAACGACCTCTTGGCGAGGATCGACGGCGCCTGATCCCTTCGTCAGCCGCGGCTCCAGCTCGTCGCCGTGTCGAAGAGAACGACGGAGGACGCCGTGCCGATCCGCATAGGCGGCACTCCCGAGATGTGGAGGAACCGTCGGTACGACGCACCCCAGCCGGGACGGAGTCAGTTACCAGTCCTGCCTCGTCCAGCGTGCAGGGAGATTCGCACCCCGACGGGCAGGGCACCGCCCGCCATTCCACCGCGGCCACCGAGCGCGCGATCCCCTTGACGAGGGCGTCGACCATCGCGGTTCCCGGGACGCCACGATCGCCACCATGAGGAGGCGAACCTGATGAGCTTGACGTCACCCTTTGGCCGTGCGCCGTTCGGAGCGCGTGGCGGCGACTTCGATGTTGTCATCCCGGACCGGGTGCGCTACTGGGAGCCGTGGCCGCGGCGTTTGCGCATGCGCGCCGTCCTCAACGGCGACACGGTCGTGGACAGTCGTGACGGCGTGATGCTGTGGCAGACCGGCGCGTTTCCGGTCCAGTGATCCATCGCGTCGAACGCGACGGACACGTAGCCGGGCAGCAGGAGCCTGAGCTGCTCAGGCTCCTCGTCGTCGGGTGCTCGGCCTCGGTGTGCTCGGGATGGTCGTCTGGCCGCGGCGGTGTCGCGGCGCCCTCTCGTGAACCACCCCCGCCTGACGCAACATTCCGCACCAACAACTATCTGACAACAGAGGCCCAGCTCAAAGCTTCATGTCAAGACGTCTGAGGCTACGTTCGGAATCGCCGATCAGGAGCCTATGTAGAATCTTTTCTCGCTGCCTCTGGACTTTCAGCGGATTCCGCCCGAGACGGGCAGGTAGGTTCCGGTGATGTTGGCGTTGGCGGGCGAGCCGAGGAAGAGCACAGCGGCGGCCACTTCGTTGGGAGTCGATAATGCGCCGGCGCCATTCGTCTCTCCTATCTAAGTTAGCCGGCTAACCCTTCGTCGGCTAACCTAAGCGCTCGGCCGACGAAAGGCAAGTGAGGTGACCAAGAGTCACGGCAGCAGGGCGCAGGCTCAGCCACCGACCCGCGCCGGGAGCGGCGAGGCCGTCGGATCAGCGTTGTGGGGGCCGGTCAGTCACACCATCGTGCGAGTCGCTCACCTGCACCGTCGGCTTGCGGGCGATCTGTTGCGGCAGGTTGGTCTACATCCGGGCCAGGAGCTGCTGCTCATGCTTCTGTGGGATCAGGACGACCGCCCTCAGTCGGAGTTGGTCGGCCTGCTCGGGGTCGAGGCGCCGACGGTGACCAAGACGCTGCAACGCCTCGAGCAGCAGGGGCTGGTCGCCCGTCACCGTCCAGCGGCGAACCGTCGCACCGTGGTGGTCTCACTCACGGACAGGGGGCGCAGCCTTCACCGCGAGGTTCAGCAGCTCTGGGCCGCGTTGGAAGAAGCGACCACCGCGTCTCTGACCGAGACCGAGCGGCAAGGGCTCTCACAGTTGCTAGCTCGCGTCGAGAAGGACCTCGCCGACGGCCAGAACGATGATGAGCGGATTGGGGACGCCCGAGGTCGGCGTTGACCGACGACTTCCCCGATACCGACGAAGAAAATACTCCGGCTGATATGACCGAGGTAACCCCTGCACAAGACATCTCAAGAGTTACCGGAAAGGGATGTCTGTCAGGTCCACAACCTGACCGCGAGTCTTCCCGGGCGGACGGCCTGGCGGCGCCTGAGCACCGGGCGGGCGCCAAGGGTGATCGAAGGGTGATCGCCTGTACGACTGGTCTTGAACGAGGATGGTGGTCGACCAACGCAAGGCCGCGGTGGTCGCGACGATCCGCCGGCTCAAGACCGTCATGCTGCCACGGGCACGGGCCGCCGTCGCTGCCGCCGAAGCGCGACTCAACGACTGCCTGGAACGACCCGCACAGGAGAAGCGTCAGACGGAGGGCGTCACCGCGCCCACTGGCTGAGACAGGTCGCCAGCACCGGTTAGCTGAGGCGAGCTGCGTCAGTGTCTAGCCGAGCTGCTGCAAGCTGCGGGGGTCGGTGAGCGCTGGCGGGACGGGGGGGCCCGTCGAGCGAACCGCTACCGTCAGGCGGATGCCGATGGGGCCTGGACCGCCAAGCCTGCATCCCGTGAAGCGCTAGCGAGGCGGTCGTCGTAGGCGACGACAGCGTCGAGGCGAGGTCCGAGGGCGAGCGCGGTAGCGAGATGAATAGCGTCGAGGCTGCGTAGCTGCGCGGGTGGCCGGCGGCCAGCACGGTCCAGCACAGCGGCACCGAGGCGAACGAGGTCGAGCCGTCGCAGGAGTGCAACGGCCTCCTGCGCGGCCGCCTGCGCCTGTGCAGGCGTCACGTCGCCGCGGTCGGCAAAGCGCAGCACCGCGCGGCGGAGTTCGGTGCGAACCAGCGCGCTGCTCACCAGCCGGCCACGTTCGTGGGTTGACAGGAACGCGCGCAGTGCCTCCGTCTCGCGCTCGTGGACGACCAACTTCGTCAAAGCGCTGGTGTCGAGGTAGAGCAGGGCTATCGCCAGTCGCCGTCGCGAAGGGCGGCCAGGTCGTGGGAGAGCCGAATCCCGGGGGCCACAGCCACAGGCTGCGCTTCCGAAACATCCTGCGTCCCGACAAGGATCTCGTCCGCTTCGACCAGACGGTCGTACTCGTCGCCGCCACCTAGCGGCGCAAGGAGAGCCACGGGACGCCCATATTCGGTGATTTCCACAGTCTCCCCAGCCTTCACCCTCTCAAGTACCCGGCTCGCGTTCTGCTTCAGTTCCCGCACGCCCACTCTCTCCATGGGCTACACCGTAGCACACTGCCGGACGTAGGACGCTGCCCGCGGCGTGGTGGGGCCGACGGCTCTTCAGCAGCGCCGTGCTAGCCGCCTGACGGTCTGCGCGGCACTGTCGTCGAGCACGGCTTCCGCCCGTCCGTCGACATCCTCTTCGGCACGCCTCGGTTCGAATACGGAAGTCTTGTGGGCTTGGGTCTTACCTCCCACAATACGAATCGCATCGCGCTCGTCGAAGCACCCAGGATCACGCTGGCGCCGTGAGCGCGATCACCGCCAGGTGCTGGAGGCGATCGCGTGGCGGCTTCGAACGGAGCCGCCCGAGCTGCAGAGGCGCAGTCCTCGGCGCCATCGACCGACTCCGGCGATGCACCGCTGCGACGGAGTTCGCACGGCGCGACATCGTCGCCGAGGTCCGTGCATCCGGCGTCACCAAACACAGTCCTTGCGGCCGTTCCCAGCTCAGGGGACTGCAGGACGACTACGACCTTCGACTGCTGACGCTAGACGGTCGTGAAATCGCCCGAGCCACAGACACGTCGGTGCCTGTGCCTACGCACGATTGAGGAAGCACCCGACCGGCCATCCGCCTGACACGGCTGACGGAGGTCGAGCAGACCATGCAGCTTGGGGGCTCCGAGGGTGGGGTGCCGACGGTTACCGCGCCACCTTGCCCACGGAGCCAGGGTCCTCCAGCGCGCGCTCCGCGTGACGAGCCCGCCCTGCGAGTGGGCGATGACATTGACTCGATCCGCCCCGGTTTGCGCCAGCACGTCATCGATATGGGCATCAAGCCATCGCCGTTGCCCTGTGAGGTGCTGGCGGCGATCAGCCGGTTGATGGAGCGAACCGACGACGAGGTGTTCACGGTCGCCCGGGTGTTCGCCGAGATGAGCGGGGTCGGCACTGGATACAAAGAGAGCGCCGTCTACAGGACGATGCAGCGCATGAAGGCCGCCGGCGACGAGGGATGCTTGGAGCGGGTGGGGCGGCAGGGCTTCCGGCTGTGCCCTGCCTCGTAGATCGTGGCCACGCCAGGTCCCTATTGCCAGGTGTTGGCGCCTGTTGGGCGGCACCCCTCTCAGGTAGCCGGGGATACCGGA
>JACDBB010000080.1 GCA_013695145.1 Euzebyales bacterium | reverse complement strand
CCGTGGGCGGAGGCGGATCCGTGGGCGGAGGCGGATCCGTGGGCGGAGGCGGATCCGTGGGCGGAGGCGGATCCGTGGGCGGAGGCGGATCCGTGGGCGGAGGCGGCAGGGGTGGTTCCGTCGGCAGCTCCGTTGGCAGCTCTGTTGGAAGCTCCGTCGGCAGTGGGTCCGTCGGCAACGGCGGAAGCGGCGGAAGCGGCGGAAGCGGCGGATCGATCTGGAGGAGTCCCGAAACGAGCCACGGCGGCTGGTCCGCGGATTCAGGCGCGCTCGCGCCGGCCGCCGGAAGCGCGAGCAGCCCAGCCCCGAGCGCGAGCGCCAGCACCGCGCCCACGCGAGTCGCCGTCGTTGAGACGCGCCGAGAGATCATCGTCCTCCAGCGTGCTCTCAGCGGAGTGAGAATCCAACCCCTGGCGCCCGGCAGGATCCCATCGGCCGCGAACGACTACCATCAGTTGCGCACCCATCACGCGCAGGCGACCCGATGTTCGCTGGCGCTCGCTTGCACTCTCGTTTAGCCCTCCGTGTCCCGCTGTGCTCCGAGGACCTTCGCAAGGCTCCGCCCAAGGACGCGCAGCTCACGGTCGGACAGGTGCGACGTGAAGTGCTCTCGGATGCCGCGCAGGTAGACGGGCGCCGCGGCGCGCAGCGCCGCGCGACCGGCTCTGGTGATCACAGCGAAGGTCGCGCGCCGGTCGACCGAGTCGGGTTGGCGCGTGACCAGGCCGTCCCGGACCATCTCGTCGACGACCCTGCTGACGCGGGTGCGGCTGAGCACGACCCGCTCCGCGAGCTCGCGCATCCGCAGCCGCCGCCGCGGCGCTGCGTTGAGCTCCAGCAGCACGTCGTACCACGACAGCGCCAAGCCCCGCTCGTCGGCGAGCTCGCGCTCGAGGCGACGGACAACCGCGGCGTGGGTCCGCAGGAACGTCGCCCAGACCGCGACGCCAGCGTCATCCCCGTCGCCTGCGGCCGCGCCTCGAGTCATCGACATCAGACTACGGGAATAAGCGTGCACCCGCACGCGGTTGAGACACGTGCTGACGCACAAGATGCGTACGCACGCACCGTCGCAAGGGCGGCTGCGGAACCGCAGAGGAGAAAACCCATGGTCAAGCCGATCACCCGCGAACAGGTCAGGGCCAGAATCGACGCCGGCGGCGTCGTCGTCGTGCTGGAGGCCCTGCCCGCCATGTACTACGACGATGCGCACCTGCCCGGCGCGCTCAACATGCCGCACGACGATGTCGACCGGCTGGCTCCGGAGCTGGTGCCCGACAAGGCAGCCGACATCATCGTCTACTGCGCCAACGAGCGTTGCCCCAACTCCACCATCGCTTCCAGGCGACTGGTCGAGCTCGGCTACACAAACGTCCACGAGTACGAGCTCGGCAAGCAAGACTGGATCGAGTCCGGCATGCCGGTCGAGCGCACCGCCGCCAGCACGTCCTGACGACGCAGCCGCCCCGGGCGCCAGACGACCCGCTCGTCTGGCGCCCCGGCCTCCCGGCCGATGTGCGTTCCGCACGAGGAGCGGCGACACACCACCGAGGGAAGGCCCGCCTGATGAGCGCTCTTGGCCGCCGCATCCTGTTCGGGCTGGCCACCGCTGACGGCCTCGAACGGCTCGTGCGCCGCACAGCGCCGGCGCAGGCCCGCGCTTACGCGGCGGCCCGCCGCTATGTCGCCGGCACGACCATCGACGATGCCGTGCAGCTCGCCGGCCGGCTGCACGACCAGGGCGTCGCAACGTCCATCGACTGCTTCGGCGAGCAGGTCACCCAGACCGCCGAAGCTGAAGCGGTGGCCCGTGAGTACGTCGCGCTGGCGACACGGCTGGGGGACCTTGCCGACAGCGTGTGGCTGTCCATCGATCTGTCCCACGTCGGCCTGGATCTCTCCACGGCGTTCTGCCGCCGCCAGCTGGCGGAGATCAGCGCCGCGCTCCCACACGGCCGCCGCCTTCAGGTCGGCGCCGAGGACGCCGCCCGCACGGACACCGCCTTGGATGTCGTGACCGCGCTTGCCGTCGACGGTGCGCCGCTGACCATGACCGTGCAGGCCAACCTGCGCCGCAGCCCCGAGGACGCCCGCCGGCTGACGGACGCCGGCGTGCCGATCCGGTTGGTCAAGGGCGCCTACGTCGAGTCCGCCGCGGCAGCGCATGCGTGGGGCGAGGAGACTGACCTTGCGTTCCTGCGGCTCGCCCACCAGCTACACGACGCCGGCGCGAGGTTCGCGATCGCCACCCACGACCCGGTGATCCGCGAGGCGCTGCTGGCCGCCTTCGGGCCGATCGCGGTGGAGATGCTGCTCGGCGTGCGCAGCGACGATGCGATCGACCTGGTCAGCCGCGGCGTGCCGGTCCGCGTGTACGTCCCCTACGGCGACGACTGGTTCCGGTACTGGATGCGCCGCCTCGCCGAGTCCCGCGGCGCGTGACCGGCAACTCGTGTCGGACGCCTCACCGGCGCGTGTGGCGTCCGGTGCCGTTCGTCCAAACCTCTCACCCGGCGTTGAGCTAGACGGCACCGCGTGTTCAACCGGACCCGGGACGCTCCGCGGCGCGCCTCGCCCATGTCCATGAGAACGGAGTGAACGTGAGCCCCTCACGTGCGTCAAAGCACGCGGCGTCGACTACACCGCGGTGACGCCGCGACCGCTGTGGCGCCACGAGGCCGAGGTGCGCGGCATCCGCGCAGACCGTCGAAGCGACTACCGTGTCATGTCGGTGACCGACGACGGGGAGTCGGTGCTGTCGGACACCTTCACCCTCACTACGAAGCCGCGACCCGGCGAGCCCCAGAAGATCCTGCTGACCAGTGACCACCAGCTCAAGGACAACACCCCCGCCAACCTGCAGAAGGTCGTCGAGACGGTGGGGCACGTCGACGCGGTCTTCTTCGCCGGCGATCTGGTCAACGTGCCCGACCGCGCCTCGGAGTGGTTCGACGACGAGCGCGAGCTCTCGTTCTTCCCCGGGCTGCAGGGCACCGCGAACCAGGAGGTGACCCGCGACGGGACCACCAGCGTGTACACCGGTGGCGAGATCATCCAGCACGCCCCGCTGTACACCGCCGTCGGCAACCACGAAGTGATGGGCAGGCGCAACGCCCGCGACCTCGGGACCCAGTTCAACTCGCCGCTGCCCGTCGAGGTCGCCGAACGCCTCTACGAGCAGCAAGCCGACGACATCAACCCGACCGGCGACCCGAAGGTGCGCGAGCGATGGATCCACGACCACAGCTTCAACATCGACACCTACGAGCAGCTGTTCACCCTGCCCATCAGCCGCGAGGGCGGCGAGTCGTACTGGGCCGAGACCATCGGCGACGTCCGGCTGATCTCGCTGTACGCAACCAAGATCTGGCGCAGCAAGAACGCGAGCCGCGACGCCACCGGGGCGTTTCGGGAGGCGAGCGCCAACCACGGTGACGACATGGGCCAGGGCTGGGGCGAGCACATCTTCGAGTCCCTCGAGAAGGGCAGCCAGCAGTACGAGTGGCTCGAGGAGGAGCTGG
>JACDBB010000072.1 GCA_013695145.1 Euzebyales bacterium | reverse complement strand
CCCGCGGCGCGCAGGGCCTCCGCGCATGGCCCGGTGCGGCCGGTGTGGGCGCACGGCTCGAGTGTCACGTAGGCGGTGGCGCCACGGGCGCGCCGACCAGCTGCGCGCAGGGCGACGATCTCGGCGTGCGGACCGCCAGGCGGCTGGGTGCAGCCCTCGCCGACCGCCTCGCCGTCGGCGACGAGCACGCAACCGACGAGCGGGTTCGGGGACACGGTCCCCCGGGCGTGCGCCGCCACGGTCAGGGCACGGCGCATCCAGGTCGCGTCGTCCATGGCGCACCTCCCATGCTCGGCTGGCCGTCGGATCCCGCCATCGGGGCATGTGGGCGCGCAAGACAGGCGCCATCGCGGCTACCCGCGAGGGCATGCTGAAGCGCACGCGCCTTCTCTCATCCGGACTGTCACCGTCGGCTCCGGCTCACGCGCGTCTCAAGTCTCTCAAGACGCGCCCGGATCCACCGCCACCGCAGGGTGCGGCGTCGGGTCGCGGGCTCCGCGTGGCGTCACCGCCAGGCGTCACCGCCGGTCGGGGATTTCACCCTGCCCCGAAGGCGCTGCGGACGGCGCACGGCCGCCCTGTGGCCATGCTACCGCAGCCGGTCTCCCTACTCGCGGCGCCGTCCGTCGATCGCGTAGTCCGAGCCGCCGCGCTGACGCTTGAGGAACGACTTCATCTCGGTGGCGACCTCGACGAGCGCCCGGTGGTCGGTGAAGTCCCGGTGCTCGTTCGTGGCTACACCCAGCGCGATGGACATGATGTCGAACCGGCGGGTGTCGCCCTGCCGGTCCTTGAGCTCCAGGTACCCGGCCTCCGCGTCAGCGGCGTCGTAGGCGCCGCGGATCCGTTCGTCGAAGCCGGCGATCACGGACTTGCACACGGCATCGGCGACAGCCGGGGCGCACACCAGCACGAAGTCGTCGCCGCCGACGTGGCCGACGAAACCGTCGTCACCCGCGTGGGCGGTGATAGCTGACCGGAGGATCTCGGCGGTGAGCAGGATCACGCCGTCGCCGCGCAGGAAGCCGTAGCGGTCGTTGTAGGCCTTGAAGTCGTTGATGTCCGCGTAGATGACCGCGACCGGTGCGCGCCGCGCCAGACGGACCGCGATCGCCTCACCGATCCTGTGGTTGCCCGGCAGGAGGGTGAGCGGCGACGTGGCCACCAGGTCGGCGGACCGGCGCAGCGTGGTCCGCACGCGGGCGACCAGCTCGACCGGGTCGAACGGCTTCAGGACGTAGTCGTCGGCGCCGGCGGCCAGGCCGTCGACCTTGTCGGAGGTGAGCGCCCTGGCGGTCAGGAACATCACGGGCACCCCACTGGTCCGCGGGTTCGCGCGCAGCTGCCGGCAGACCTCGAAGCCGTCCAGACCGGGCATCATGACGTCGAGAAGGACGAGATCGGGACGCTCGTCGACGGCGCGCTGAAGGGCTTCCTCGCCGTCCTTCGCCAGGAGGACAGAGAACCCCGCGAGCCGCAGGTTCACCTCCACGAACCGGAGAATGTCCGGTTCATTGTCCGCGACCAGGATCGTCTCGGCCATCGTCGTCCTCGCCTCTCGGCTCACGATCTCGGTTGTGGCGGTCGCAGACGACCGCCGTGACAGCTCAGGCGCACACACCGTCGGTGTCGTCACGATCACCGCCCAACTCAAACCCCATGTCGAGGGAGACCTGCATCCCCCGACCAGACAGATTAGCCGCTTCGTTGATCGCCCGAGCGGCCCGCCGTCACCCGCCGAGAAGCTGCCCGAGCGGCTGGTACCCGTTGACGAAATCGCGGCCGGACATGCGAGGCTTGCCGGACGGCTGGACCTCCTCGAGGCGCAGGGCACCGGCGCCGCACGCCACCACCGGCCCGGCGTGGCCGGCGCCGACCACCTCGCCCGGCGCGCCACCCCCGCCGACCGCCCTGGCCCGATGCACCTTCAGCCTGCCTTCGCGCAGGGTCGTGTGCGCCCCTGGCGCCGGCTGGAACGCGCGGACCGCGCGCGCGAGCCGCTCCGCGGGCTGCGTCCAGTCCAGACGCGCGTCGTCGGGGTGGATCTTGGGCGCGTAGGTGGCGAGCTCGTGGTTCTGGAGCCGGGGGGTCAGCGTGCCGTCGACGAGTCCCCGCACGGCGTCGACCAGGACGGGGGCGCCGAGCTCGGCGAGGCGGGCGACCAGCTGACCGGCGTCCTCTCCTGCCCCGATGCGCGTCGTGGCGGTGGTCAGCACGGGACCGGTGTCCATCCCCTCGTCGAGCACGAAGCAGGTGACACCCGTGGCCTGGTCGCCGGCGAGCAGCGCATGCGGCACCGGTGCGGCTCCCCGCCAGGCCGGCAGGAGCGAGAAGTGGAGGTTGACGAAGCCGTGCCGCGCGGCGCCCAGCACGTCGGCGGGCAGGATCGCTCCGTAGGCCACCACCGCGCACACGTCCGCGTCGGCCGCCAGGAGCCGTTCGGTCACGTCGCGCGGCCTGGCGGGCTGCCAGGCCTCGATCCCGGCCGCGGTCGCCGCCACCTTCACCGGTGGCGGTCGCGCCTCATGCCCGCGCCCGGCGGGCCGGTCGGGATTGGTCACGACCGCGACCACCTCGACGCCGCTGGCACCCGCCAGCGCCCGCAAGGCGGGAACAGCGGCCTGAGGGGTCCCCCAGAACACCACCCGCACTAGAGCGCATTCCCGACCCCGGCGGGCAGCCCCTCACCCTGCCCGGCGGCGTTCAGCTCGAGCTCACCCGACCTGATCCGGCGCAGCGCCTCCTTCTTGGAGTGGCGCGCCAGATGGTCGATGAACAAAATTCCGTTCAGGTGGTCGACCTCGTGGAGGATGATCCTGGCAAGCTGGCCCTCCGCGGCGACCTCGTGCGGGTCGCCGAACACGTCCTGGGCGCGCATCCTGGCCCGCAGCGGCCGCTCGGTCGGGTAGAACAGCCCGGGGAATGACAGGCAGCCCTCGTCGCCCTCCTGCAGCTCGGCAGAGGTCTCGGTGATCTCGGGGTTCACCCACGAGCCATGCGGATTGGGCTGGGCGTCGTCCTCGCCGGGGAGCTCCCAGGTGAACAGCCGCTTGAGCACACCGACCTGGTTGGCCGCGAGGCCTGCGCCCTGCGCCGCGCGCATCGTCTCGAGCATGTTCTCGGCCAGCGCCCGCAACGCCCGGTCGAAGTCGGTGACCTCTCCAGCCCGCTCCCGGAGGACAGGGTCACCGAAGATGCGGATCGGCAGCACGGACATGCGCGGGTTCCTTGGCGTCGATGCTTCACTGCGTCAAGACAGGATCAACGTCGACGCGCACCTTCGCGTCGGCCTTGCTCCACGCGTGCCGCAGCGGGATCAGAGCGTCAAGCGTGCCACGCAGGCGCGACGTCTTCACCAGCAGCGCCCCGTCGGGGCCGGGCCCGAGCACCTCATCACCGTCGGGAAGGGCTCCGCGCAGGGTCGCGCCCACGTCCCTGGCGACGCCGACAGGAGCGACGATCCGAACCAGGTGACCCGCCGGGGGGTAACGCAGCTCGGCGCGGCGCGGCGCTTCCCGCTCCCAGAAGCCGTCGGGGTCCCAGCGGACCAGCGCCTGCACCGCGTGATGGCCCGGTTCGCGAGTCTGCAGCACGACGTGATCGGTCCACCTGGCGACGGCGAACCACAGTCGCAGCGTGTCCTCCGCGGCGTCCAGCACCGGCAAGCCGAGCAGCGCGTCCGCGTCCGGCAGGGCGACCACCTTGGCGTCGTCGGAACGCAGCCACATCGGCCGGGTGACGGCGCTGCCCCGCGTCATGACCGCGACCGCCGGGCGGCGGGTCGGTCCGGGAGCGTCGAAGCCCTCCATGCGCACGACCTCGGCGGCACGGTACGCACGGGCCAGCTCCTGGGCGAGCCTGCCTGCTCCCGCCGCGAGCGGGGCGGTGCGCTCGTCGCCGCAGGTGCGGCACGAGAACGCCTGACCGGTCCATCCACACGCGGGGCACTGCCATTCCCGCCCGTCCGGTCCCCCTGCGTTCCTGGTGGCGCGCAGGGAGCCGTCGCAGACGGGACACGCACGCCGGTCCCCGCACGCTGAGCACGCGAGCGCCGCACCCTGGCCGCCGCGGGCGGCGAGCACGACCGCCACGCCGCCCTCCTCCACCGCCCGCCCGATGGCGCGGCTGGTCAGCGGAGCGAACCGTGCGCGCCGCGCGCCGGGTCGGGGGTCGCCCAGGTCCACCACGTCCACGCGCGGCGCGCGGTCGCGCTCGGCCCCCCGGTCTGCCCGCACCGCGCTGACGTGACCGTCTGCGAGCAGCCGCTGGAGCCGCGCGCCGGGCAGGTCGCCGAGGACCACGGCGGTCGCCCCCGCCATCCGGGCGCGCGCCAGCGCGACGTCCCTGGCGTGGTGGCGCGGAGCCCGGCGCTCCTTGTAGGCGGGGTTGGCCTCGTCAGCGACGACGACGAGGCCGAGTTCGCGCAGGGGTGCGAACACCGCGCCCCGCTCGCCCGCGGCGACGCGCGCGCGGCCGCTGCGGCAGCGCAGGAACGCACGGTAGCGATCGCGGTCGCTCACCCCCGGGCGCAGATCGGCGCCCGCGGACCCTGCGATCTCGAGCGTGGCCGGCAGCAGCGGCGACGCGGGATCGGGAGCGAGCACGAGCGCGCTCCGGCCCGACGCGGCGCACAGCGCCAGCAGGTCGGCGACCAGCGCGACGGTGTCCTCACCGGGCAGCGGGCGCAGCCAGAACGCTCCCGCCGGACCGGTGCCGCCGGTGGCCCGCAGCAGCGCGGACACGGCATAGGGTCCCCAGTGGGACCCTGTTTCGACCGGCCCCGAACCTCCGGTCGGCGGCTCGGCCACCGCGCCAGGCTCGACGCCGGGCTCACGCTCCACCGCCGCGACCCGCTGCGGCAGAGCGTGGCGCAGGACGTCGGCCAGCGTGGCCGCGTAGCGGTGAGCCACCCAGCGGTACAGGCGCAGGTCGTCGGCGTCGAACCACAGCTGGTCCCCCTGGACGGCGGCCAGCTCGCGGACGCGGGTGGCGTCGGTCGCGGTGTGGTCGGCCACGTCGAGCACCCAGCCGGTCCGGCGCCGCCCTGCGAACAGGACGCGGACCCGCTGGCCGGCCGCGACCGAGGCGCCGTCGGGGACGCGGTAGTCGAACGGGCGGTCGAGGTGGGCCGGGGCGACGTCGACCGCGACCCGGGCGTAGGTGGTCAGTTTCCCGCGGCGTCGCGCAGCGCGTCGGACCGCCCGGTGTCCTCCCAGGTGAACGCGTCGCCGGTGCGACCGAAGTGCCCGTAGGCGGCCGTCTGCTTGAAGATCGGTCGCCGCAGCCGCAGATCGCGGATGATCGCGGCGGGTCTCAGGTCGAAGACCTCTCCGACCCCGGTCAGGATCTTGTCGGGGTCGTGCTGCTCGGTGCCGAACGTCTCCAGCGACACCGACACGGGGTGCGCGACGCCGATCGCGTAGGCGACCTGCAGCTCCGCTCGGTCGGCCAGACCGGCCGCGACGATCGTCTTGGCGACCCAGCGCGCGGCGTACGCGGCCGAGCGATCCACCTTGGTGGAGTCCTTGCCGCTGAACGCGCCACCACCGTGGCGCGCCATGCCGCCGTAGGTGTCGACGATGATCTTGCGACCGGTCAGTCCCGCGTCGGCCTGCGGTCCCCCGAGCTCGAACCTGCCGCTGGGGTTGACCAGCGCGTCGGTGGGGTCCCACGCGAGTCCGTCCGGGATCACCGGCCCGATGACGTGCTCGATGACATCGGGGGCGAGGAGCGTGTCGGTGTCGATGTCGGGCTGATGCTGTGTGGACACCAGGACCCGCGCGATCCGCACCGGGCGGTTGCCGTCGTACTCGACGGTGACCTGCGTCTTGCCGTCGGGGCGCAGGTAGGGCACGACGCCCGTCTTGCGCACCTCGGCGAGCCGCTCGGCCATGCGGTGGGCGAGGTGGATCGGCAGGGGCATCAGCACGTCGGTCTCGCGGCACGCGTAGCCGAACATCATCCCCTGGTCGCCGGCGCCCAGCGTGTCGAGGTCGTCGCTGCCTGAGCCGTCGCCAGCGGCGGCGCCGCTCCCCTGGTGCCGCCGCTCGTAGGAGCTGTCGACGGCCCCGGCGATGTCCGGCGACTGCTCGTCGAGGGCGACCAGCACGCCGCAGGTGTTGCCGTCGAACCCTGCCGCTGGGCGGTCGTACCCGATGCCGATGACGGTGTCGCGGGCCACCTTGGCGATGTCGACGTAGGTCTCGGTGGAGATCTCGCCCGCGACGACGATGGTGCCGGTGGTGACCAGCGTCTCGCACGCCACCCGTGAGTTCTCGGGCCGCGGGTCGGAGGCCAGCACCGCGTCGAGCACCGAGTCGGAGATCTGGTCGGCGACCTTGTCCGGATGGCCTTCGGTCACCGACTCGGAGGTGAACAACCAGCGACGGCTCATGGCGGCGCAGTCCCTCTCATCTACAGCGGTCATCGACAGCGGTCATCGAGCAGCGCGTCCGGCCGGTCGCGAAGCGGGCTGGAGTCTACCGGTTCGCCGCGGCCGCGCCGCCGTCGGACGGGGTGGTCAACTGGCCCCGGTCTCATCCTGCGGCAGTCGGGCCTCGACGGCGTCCCACACCACCGCGGCCAGCGCCGCCTTGCTCACCAGCGGCACCTCCATCCGGGTGCCGTCGGCGCCGAGGACCAGCGCCCGGTTGGTGTCCACGGCGAAGCCCGCGTCCACGGCGTCGACACGGTTCACCACGATGAGATCGACACCCTTGCGCCGCAGCTTGTCCCGGCCGTGCTCCTCCTCGAGGTCGGTCTCGGCCGCGAAACCGACCAGCACCGGCGCCCCGGTCCCTTCGGCGCGGTGCCGGCCCGCCAGTTGCCCCAGCTCCGCGAGGATGTCGGGATTGCGAACCAGCTCGAGCTGTGACGCGTCGTCCGCGTCCTTCTTGATCTTCTGGGCGCGGTAGGAGGCGGGTCGGAAGTCGGCGACGGCCGCGGCCTTGACCACGGCGTCGGCTCCTGCCGCCAGCGGCAGCACCGCGTCGCGCATCTGCACGGCGGTCTCGACCCGGTGCACGCGCACCCCGGGGGGGTCGGCCAGGCTGGTGGGGCCGGTCACGAGGTCGACGGACGAGCCGCGGCGCGCGGCCTCGACCGCCAGCGCGAAGCCCATCTTGCCGCTGGACCGGTTGCCGACGAAGCGCACCGGGTCGATGGGCTCGTGGGTCGGACCCGCGGTGACCACGACCCGCCTGCCGGCCAGCGCCCCTGAGGCGGCGGCCAGCGCCTCGGCGACGGCGGCGAGCAGCGCGTCGACGCTCGCCAGCCGGCCGGGGCCGACGTCACCGCCCGCCAGGTCGCCGTCGTCCGGCCCCACGACGCGCGCGCCGCGACGTGCCAGAGTCGCAACGTTGTCCACGGTCGCCTGGTGCTGCCACATCTCGGTGTGCATCGCCGGGGCGAGCAGCACCGGGCACGTCAGGCAGGCGTACGTGCTGGTGACCAGGTCGTCGGCGACGCCGACCGCGAGCTTGGCCAGCAGGTTGGCCGTCGCGGGCGCGAACACCGCGACGTCGGCCTCGCGAGCCAGGCGCACGTGCAGGATGTGATGCGCGTCGGTGAACACCCCGGTGTGCGCGGGCCGCCCTGTCAGCCCGGCGAACGTGGCAGGGCCGACGAACTGCGCGGCGCCCTCGGTGAGGAGCGCCTGCACCGTGGCGCCCGCCTTGATCAGCCCGCGCGCGAGCTCGGCGGCCTTGTAGGCGGCGATCCCGCCGGAGACGCCGAGGAGCACATGCCGTCCGGCGAGGCTGCCCGCCATCCTCCGGCGACCTAAGAGGCCGCGCCAACAGGTGACCCGGCTCGCGCGCACCAGGCGGCGCCTGGCCGCGTTGGGCTCGTCGCGAGTAGGCCCACTACGAGCTTCCTCGCCCGCCTTGCCATGCATCCACCTGGAGCACGCTCCCTGATCGAGCCACCCATTGGCGCGGCCTCTACGCCTCGTCGTCCTCGGATGGCGACGGGTCGCCGGCTTCAGCCTTGGCGACCTCGTGAGCCTCTGCGGCGGGGCCGTCGTCCCGCGCGACGTCGGCGTCCGCGGCGGCGAGCGCGTCGCCGACCTCCAGCGGCACGACCTGGGCCTCGGAGGGTTCGGTGTCGCCAGTCTCGACCTCCCCGAGCACCGCGGCGTCCGACCCGAGCAGGTCGGCGGCGACCCGCTCCGCATCGCCGGGGTACTGCGGCACGATCTTGGCCGCGGCGATCTCCTCGAGGGCGATCGACAGCGGCTTGTTGGAGTCGACCTGGTCGACCAGCGGCGGGGTGTACTGCCCGAGCCCCTCGCCCAGCGAGTGGTAGTACGCGTTGATCTCACGCGCGCGGCGGGCGGACAGGTGGACCAGGGTGTACTTCGAGTCCACCTTGCTCATCAGGTCGTCGATCGTGGCGATCGTTCTCACTCCTCGCAGCAGCGAACTCCGGCGCTCAGATGGCCGGCATCTTGTCGAGTATACGGCTGATCGCCGCAACCGCCGTGTCGAGGTCGTCGTTGACCACCACGTGGTCGAAGCGGGCCGCTTCGGTCTCCAGCTGGCGGCGCGCGATGGCCATGCGTCTGGCGATGGCCTCTGCGTCGGCGCCACCCCGTTCACGCAACCGCTGCGCGAGCTGCTCGACGGAGGAGGGCTTGACGAACACGAGCACCGCGTCGGGGTAGCGGGACCGCACCTGCTCGACCCCCTGCATCTCGATGTCGAGCACCGCGATGCGACCACCCGACATGATCTCGGCCAGGGAGCTCCACGGGGTGCCGTAGCGCTGCCCGTTGAACTCGGCCCATTCGAGGAACGCGCCATCGTCGACCATCTGTTGGAACCGCTCGTGGCTGACGAAGTGGTAGTCGCGGCCGTCGATCTCGCCAGGGCGCGCCGGTCTGGTGGTCGCGGACACGGCGAAGGAGACATCGTCCCGTGCGGCGACGAGCGCCCTGATCAAAGTGTTCTTGCCCGCGCCGCCAGGGCCGTGGACCACGAGCAGGCGGTCGGCGGTGCTCAGCTCCGGTCGTCCCGCGGCCGTGCGGCGTCGGCGTCGAAGGCCGCGAGCAGCTTCTCGCGCTGGTTGGCGCCCAGGCCGCGGACCCGCCGGGACGGAGAGATGTCCAGACGCTCCATCAGCTTGCGCGCACGGACCTTGCCGACCTTGGGGAGCGCTTCGAGGACCGCGGAGACCTTGGTCTTGCCGACCACCTCGTCGCTCTGGGCCCGTTGCAGCACCTCCGCGAAGCCGATCTCGCCCGCCTTCAGCTCGCGCTTCAGCTCCGCGCGGCGGCGCCGCGCCAGGGCGGCCTTCTCGAGCGCGTCTCGGCGGGCCTGGTCGTCGAGCTCCGGGAGCGGCATCAACAGACCTCCTGCGCGGTGGACCGGGTGGGGTGCCGGTGATCCTATCCAGCGTGGTCGCCTGGTCAACGCCACGTCTCAGCGCCGGCCGGGATCCAGGTCGCTGCGGGCGAGCAACGCGCGCAGCTCGAGGCCGTCGGCGGCCAGGGCCTCCGCGCCGCCCGCCTCACGGTCGATGACGCACAGCACGCGCGACACCACGGCGCCGCGCTCCCGCAGCTGCGCGCACGAGGTCAGGACCTGGCCGCCGGAGGTGACGACGTCCTCGACCACCACGACGCGCCGGCCCTCCACGGCCGCGCCCTCGGCGAGCCGGCAGGTGCCGTAGGTCTTGGCCTCCTTGCGCACGAACGCCGCCGGCAGGCCGGTGACCTGCGACAGCATCGTCGCGATCGGCACGCCGCCCAGCTCCAGCCCGGCCAGGACCTCCGCCTGGTCGCCCACCATCGGGGCCATGGCCTCCGCGATGTCGCGCAGCAGCGCCGGGTCGGCCTCGAAGCGGTACTTGTCGAAGTACTCGGTGCTGGTCGCGCCCGACCGCAGGGTGAACTCGCCGGTCAGGTGGGCGGCGTCGAAGATGCGCGCGGCCAGTGTGCGCACGCCGCCGGAGTCCTTCACCGCTCGACGCGCAGATCGGCGAGGATCTCGCGGGCGGCCGCCAGCGGGTCGGGCGCCGCGGTGATCGGACGGCCCACGACGAGGATGTCGGCCCCCGCGTCGCGCGCGGCTCGGGGCGTCGCGACACGCGCCTGATCGCCGGCGTCGGCGCCAGCCGGTCGCACGCCGGGGGTCACCAGCACCGGGCCCGCTCCC
>JACDBB010000067.1 GCA_013695145.1 Euzebyales bacterium | reverse complement strand
CCGTCGCCCGGCAGTGGACCGAGGTGCGCCGGACGCTCGACCGGCTGGAGCCGGATCTGGTCGCCCTCGCGCTGTGCCTGGTCCTGGTCGGGCAGCTGGCGAGCATGCTGGCCTGGCGAGCGCTCCTCGAAGGGCTGGGCTCCACGCTGCGCGTGCCGGTCGCCGGGCGCATCTTCTTCGTCGGCCAGCTCGGCAAGTACCTGCCCGGCAGCGTCTGGCCCGTGGTCGCGCAGGCCGAGCTCGGCCGGGACCACGGCGTCCCGCCGCGGGCTTCGTTCGCGGCGGTGACGCTGTTCCTGTGGGTGCATCTGGTGACGGGCGGGATCGTGGCGGCGGTGACGCTGGCGACCGCGGGAGTCGTGCCGTGGCCGGTCTCGCTGCTGGCCCTGCCGGGGCTGGCCCTCCTCGCCCCCACGCCGCTGGCCTGGCTGCTCGGCCGCGGAGCTCGGATCGTGCGGCGGCGGCCTTTCGAGCGGCTCCCCGACACGGCGACCATGCGCCGCGCTGCCAGCTGGGCGGCCGCCATGTGGATCGCCTACGCCGCCCATCTCGCGGCCGCGCTGACCGCGTTCGAGGCCGGCGCGTCCCTCGCGCTGGCTGCGGGAGCGTTCGCGGCGGCATGGTGCGCCGGCTTCCTGTTCCTCATCGCCCCGGCGGGCGCCGGCGCGCGCGACGTCGCCATGATCGCCCTGCTCAGCATCGGTGTCGCCGCGGCGCCCGCGATCGCGGCCGTCCTCGCCTCCCGGCTGCTGTTGACGCTCGCCGACGTCGGCTGGGGGCTCGCCGGGATCGTCGCCGGGCGCCGCCGTGCGGCGAGCGCGGTGGCCCGCTCGGACCGCCGGCGATGATGGGTCATCACAGCCAGCCGCGCTCGCGGGCGACGGTCGCGGCCTCGGTCCGGTTGCGGGCGCCGAGCTTGGCCATCGCGGTGGACAGGTAGTTGCGCACGGTGCCCTCGGCCAGGTGCAGCCGTTCTGCGACCTCGGCGTTCGGCGCGCCGCCCGCCGCGACGCGCAGCACGTCGCGCTCCCGTTCGGTCAAGGGATCGACGTGATCCCACGCGGCCACAGCGAGCTGTGGGTCGATGACCCGCTCGCCCTGGTGCACCCGCCGCAGCGCCGCGACGAGCTCGTCGATCGGCGCGTCCTTGAGCACGTACCCCGCCACGCCCGCCTCCAGGGCGCGCCGCAGGTACCCGCTGCGGGCGAACGTCGTGACGATCAGCACGCGGGTCTCGTCACCGTTGCGCCGCAGCTCCGCGGCCACCTCCAGGCCGCTGCGGCGGGGCATCTCGATATCGGTCAGCAGCACGTCGGGCCGGTGGGCGGCGACGGCCGCGAGCGCCTCCTCGCCGTCGCTGGCCGTGGCGACGACCTCAACGTCGGGTTGCAGCTCGAGGAGGGCGGCGAACGCGCCGAGGACCATCCCCTGGTCCTCGGCGAGCACGACGCGCAGGCGCCTGTCGGCCCGCGGTGGTGCCGTCACGTGGCGATCTGGAGCGGCACCGCCACCGTCACGGTGGTGCCGGGCTTGCCCGTGCGCTGGACGCACCCGCCGAGCGCGGCGATCCGCTCGCGCATCCCCGACAGGCCGTTGCCCTCGGGCGCGTCCCCTCCCACGCCGTCGTCGGCGACCACGAGCCGCACCTCACCGTCCCGCACGCCCAGCGTCACCTGGCACGTGCGTGCCCCGGCGTGCCTGGCGACGTTCGTCACGGCCTCGCGCAGCGCCATGGCCAGCGCGCTCTCCGTCGACGGTACCGTCACCAGGTCGGGGTCGCCCCGCACCACCAGCTCGACACCGACCGCGGTCAGCGCCTCCCTGGCGGACTCCACCTCGTCGTCGAGGCTCGCGAGGCGCCACCCGGTGACGGTGGCGCGGACCTCGGCCAGCGCGGCGCGCGCGATGCGCTCGATCTGGGCCGCCTCGGCGGCGGCCCGGCCCGCGTCGGTGGCCGCGAGCCGCTGGGCGAGCTGGGAGCGCACCACCACGCTGGTGAGCGAGTGGCCCAACAGGTCGTGCAGGTCGCGGGCGATGCGCTCCCGCTCCGAGACGGTCGCCAGATGCTCGATGCGCGCGTTGTCGAGCCTGAGTCCTTCCGCGGCGTGTTCCCGGTCGGCGTCCTCGATGCACAGCAGGCCGACCACCCAGATGAACACCAGTGGCGGGCCGATCCCCCACAAGCGCCACGGCATCGGCACCGGCGAGACGAGCGCCAGGACGCCCAGCAGCGCCGTGAGCCCAGCGAACCAACGCAGCGCGTAGCGTCGTGGCTCGGTCGCGCCCGCGGACGCCGCCGCGTAGACGAACAGGACGCTGGCGCCGGAGTTGAACGGCATGGCGACCAGGCCCAGCAGGACCGTCGGGACGGTCGACCACCAGCGCGCCAGGTCCGGGCGCAGCTCCCCCAGCACGTACAGGGGCAGGAAGGCGGCGACGATGGCGACGGTGACGAGCCAGTCAGCCGCGGCCGCCCCCGGGTCGAACGCGGGCTGGAAGACCAGGATCACCAGGTAGACCAGATGGAGCCAGCGCGTCGCCTGCCACCGGCCATGGCCAGCGGCAGGCGGGACGGTGGCCTGCGAGTCGCTCACGCTCGCGCATGACGGTACGACACGGCGGCGATCGCCGCGACGACGGCGGTCGTGGCGAGCAGCACCAGCACATGCTCGAGCACGCCGCCGCCGTTCACCTGGGCCAGCCCGAGCCGCGCCAGGTGGTAGGTGGGCAGAAACGGTGCGATGCGCCCGATGACGTCCGGCATGATCTCCAGGGGCATCCACAGGCCGGACGCGATCGCGGAGGGCATCAGGATCGCGTTCAGGATCGCCGCCGAGGCGTTGGCGCCCGCCTGGAAGCCGATCGCCATGCCGAGCAGCGCGAAGGGCAGCGAGCCGATCATCAGCACCGCGCCCAGACGGAGCAGCGTCGCCAGCGACGCGTCCAGCGAGCCGGTCGCCGCGGCCGCCACGGTCATCGCGAGCAGCACGCCGACCGCGTACGGCAGCGCCGCGGCCACCTTGGCCGCCAGCGTCACGCCAAGCGGCACCGCGGAGACCTGCTTCGCGCGCAGCCACCCGCGCTCGCGGTCGTCGGCCACCCCGATGCCGGGGTTCATGAGCGTGACGGACAGGACGCCGAACGTGCCGAACGTCGCCAGCATGCGCGTCCCGCCGCTCACCCCACCCGCGGACTGCTGTCCGAAGATGGACACGAACAGCGCGAAGAACCCGACCGGCATCACGACCGAGAAGAACAGGGCCGTCGGTTCGCGCATGATCCCCCTGAGCTCGTCGAGCACCTCAACGCCGAACACTCGTGCACTCATGCTGTGACCTCCATGGTCGCCGTGTCCGTGAGGCTCATCACAGCCTCCTCGAGTCTCGCGCCCTCGACCCGCAGGTCGCTCAGGTCGGGATCCTCCGCCAGCAGGACACGCAGCAGGGCCTCCGGCGAGCGCGTGCCGAGCCGCACCAGCTCGGAGCCGGTGTCGACCGAGACCACGCCCGGGAGGGCTCGCAGCCGCTGCGCGTCGAGGTTCGTCCGCGCGATCACCGTGCGTTCCGGCAGCCTGGCGACGAGCGCGTCAGGCCGGTCAGCGGCCAGGACGCGGCCCTCGTGCAGCACCACGACCCGCTCCGCGACCGCGGCGGACTCCTCGATCAGGTGGGTGGTGAGCAGCACCCCGGCGCCACGCTCGCGCCGCTGGGCCAGGGTCTGCCAGAACACCCGGCGGGCCGAGACGTCCAGGCCGCCCGTCGGCTCGTCGAGGATCAACAGAGCGGGGTCGCCGACCAGGGCCATGGCAAGCGCCACGCGCTGGCGCTGGCCACCTGAGAGCTTGCCCGCGCGCCGGCTGGCCAGATCGGTCAGCCCGACCTCGGCCATGACCTGCCCCGCCGCGCTGCGTCGCATGCCGGCGCGAACGGCCGCGCCGGCCACCAGCTCGCCGACCTTGAGGGTCCTCGGGAATCCGGTCGACTGCTGCATCACACCGAGGTGCCGCCTCGTGGCGGCGATGCGCGGGTCACCACCCGCGACCCTGACCCGTCCCTCGTGCACCGGCAGCAGCCCGACGGCCAGGTTCACCAGCGTCGTCTTGCCGGCACCGTTCGGCCCGAGGAGCGCCACGCACTCGCCGGCCTCGACCGCGAGGTCGACCCCGTCGAGCGCCACCGTCGCCCCGTACCGGTGGCGCGCCCCCTGCACTTCCAGCACCGTGCTCACGTCACCCTCTCCCCTCATCGCTGTCTGCTGACCTCAAGCACCATGACGCAGCCCGTCCCGCGCGGGTAGTGGTGCGTGTCACGAACTGCACGTGACAGGTGTCATGTGGGAACAGCCGAGGTCAGCCGGGCCGCCGTCCGCGCGACCGATCGAGCTGGCGACGCTCCCGCTTGCTCGGCCTGCCGGAGCCGCGGTCCCGCTGCGCGACCTGCGACCAGGGCTGGCGGGGTGGGGGCGCAGGACTGTGGTCGACGAGGCAGTCGGCGGCCACGGAGGCTCCGACGCGGGTATGGATGATCCGCGCCACCTCGACCACGCGCATGCGGTCGGCGACGCGAGCCTGGACCGTGTCACCCACCCGCACCGCGGCGGCCGGCTTCACCCTCGCCCCGTTCATGCGCACATGCCCGGCGCGGCAGGCGGCGGCGGCGGCGGAGCGGGTCTTGAACAGGCGGACGGACCACAGCCACCGGTCGACGCGAGCGGAGTCCACGGTTCCATCCTCCCACGACCGCGAGATCACTTGAAGAGGTCGTCGAGGGCCTTCTGCTCGAGGTCGGTCCACCGCTTCGCGTGCGCGCGAACCTCGTCGATCTCCTCGTCGTCGAGGTGATGGGTGCCGTCTGGCGTGATGCGGCACACATCGAGGGCGCCACCGACGCTCGGTGAGGTCTGGGCCAGGGCGTCGAGCACCCTGATGGCCGCAACGACGCCGTACTCGATCGGACGTTCGGTCATCCGGAAGTGCGCAAGCAGCGCGCCGGCCTGCTGCGCCAGAGGGGCGCCGCTGCCGATCGCGTGGAAGCCGATGTCCTCGTAGTGGCTCACCATGGCGTTGGGGTTGATCTCGATGATCCACGGCCGCTCATCGGCGTACCCGGCGGCCAGCACGTAGGCGGAGGGCGTCCCGCCGCTGTCCTCGCCGGGGACGTCGGCGATGAAGTGCTCGTAGTGGTGGCGCAGCACCGGCAGCACCTTCTCCTGCAGCGCCCGGCCGACGTCGTCGGACTCGAGGATCGCGCCTGCCGAGTCGTCGAACTCGCGCTCGAGATCGACCAGCACCGAGCGCGCCCCGCTGCCGCCCCATGCGGCATGGTCGCCGAGCGCATGCAGCTTCTGTCCCGGATAGCTCATACCGCGCGCACTGTCGGTGATCTGCGTGTCGGCGGCGATCACCAGCCCATCTGAGGACACACCGGCGAGGACGACAGTCACGAGCAGGCTCCTTCTCGGAAATCAACCCGAAGGTGTCAGTGCTGGCGGACCCAGGCGACGGTCCAGGGGAAGGGCAGGCGGGTGGAGCGGATGGCGCCGACCTGGCTGGTGAAGCGCAGGAACGCGGGGGTGCTCCAGTGGTTGAGGTGGCCGGGGGTGTTGCCGAGCTCCTTGACGTGGCGGCCGGTGAGCAGGTTGCCGAGCCGAAAGATGGGCTCGCGGGGCACGGACAGGACCAGGTGGCGCTTGCCGACGCGGGCGATCTCGTCCAGTCCGGCCTGGGCGTCGACCAGATGCTCGAGGACCTCCACGGAGACCACGACGTCGAAGGTGTCGTCGTCGAATGGGAGGCGTTGCGCGTCGGCGTGCAGGAAGCGGGGGCCGTCGACGGTGTGCCAGTCGGCGCGCAGGCCGGCGTCGGGCAGGTCCAGGCCGGTGACGTCGCCCCAGCGGGCGTGCAGGCGCCGCGCGATCTCGCCCTCGCCGCAGCCGACCTCCAGCACCCGGGCGACGGGTGTCTCGGCCCGGATCTGGTCGAAGACGTCGTCAAGTGCGGCGAGCCACCGTTGGGTGAGGTAGCGGATCGCCGGGTTCCTGGCGCTGTACTTGTGGTAGTGGTTGCCGATGACCGTGCCCGGCGTCTCGGGCGGGGACAGGCCCGTGCGGCGGGTAGGCGCCTCACCCATGACGTCCCCGCCCTCCGTGCTCGCTGCGCTCGCCCTCACCCATGACGGTTGGTCCGCACGATGAGGTCGGCGAGCATGCCGACGCTGAACAGGATCAGACCTCCGAGGATCAGCAGCAGGGTGTTGGCGGCGATCGCGAACGGCTCCTGGATCTGGTCGTAGACGAATTTGCCCGCGCCGACCAGCAGCAGGGACAGCGCGACGGGACCGAACACCCGTAACGGCTCGAAGAAGGTGATCATCCGCAGCACCTGCAGGATGTAGCGGTAGGCGTCGGTGATCGGGTGGAAGTGGCTGCGCCCGGCGCGTTGCTGGTAGTCGATCGGCAGGTAGTCCACGACGTGGCCGTTGGCCAGGAACGCCAGCGTGATGGTGGTCACGCACGAGAACCCGGGCGGCAGCAGACCAAGGTAGGGGCGGGCGATGTCCTTGCGGAACACCCGTAGCCCCGAGTTCAGGTCGGGGATGCTCGCCTGGGCCAGGTACTCCGCGAGCCGTCGGATCAGCCACTTGGCTGGCACTCGCAGCGCCTTGTAGCGGCCCTGCTCGGTGGTGCGCGCGCCCACGACCTGGTCGGCGTAGGAGCCTTCCAGGTGCGCGACGAACTCGCCGATCCGCTCGTTGGGGTAGGTCATGTCCGCGTCGGTCCATGCCACGTACCGGCCGCGGGCCTGCATGCTGCCGATGCGCCTGGCGGTGCCCGACCCGCGGTTGACCGGGAAGCGCAGCAGCCGCACGAACGGCAGCCCCTCCACCGCGTCGGAGGTCCCATCGCTGGACCCGTCGTCCACCACCAGGATCTCGAACGAGTACGGCGAGTCCTTCAACGTCGCGCTGATGCGATCGACCTCCGCGCGGATGTGGCCGACCTCGTTGAAGGCCGGCAGCACGACCGTAACGTCCAGCTGGTCAGGGCCTGCGGGGGTGGTCACGGCGACGTCCTACGGCGGGTGGGGGGAACGATGGGCAGGTGACACTCGTGGGGACGGCGCGCGGGCACACCGAACCACCGCGCCGACCCACGCGCCGCAGCGCAGCATAGCGGCGCGTGCGGCGAGCGACCCCGGCCACTTGGCGGGGCTGGCGCGGGTCCAGCGAGTCGCTCTCGTAGCATGATCGCATGTTGCGTCCATCCGCGCCCTGGTCGCCCGCCACCGTGGCCATCACGGCCGGTCGCGGTGCCCGGCGCCCTGGCGATCCCGTCAACGTGCCTCCCGTGCTGAGCTCCATCTACGTCGACGGCGGCGACGTGGCGTACGCCCGCCAGGGCAACCCGACGTGGTCGGCGTTCGAGGAGGCGATCGGCGCGCTGGAGGGCGGAGCGGCGGTCGCGTTCGCGTCGGGGATCGCGGCCATCGCGGCCGTCCTGGGCACGGTGCCGATCGGCGGTGTCGTCGTCGCCCCCGCCGACGCGTACACCGGCTTCCGGGCGCTGCTCAGCGACCTGTCCGCCAGGGGCCGGCTGACGGTGCGGCCGGTCGACATCGCCGACACCGACGCGACGCTGGCGGCGTGCCGCGGCGCCGAGCTGCTGTGGGTGGAGACGCCGACCAACCCCATGCTGGCCGTCGCCGACCTGCCGGCGCTGTGCGCCGGCGGTCATGAGCGCGGCGCGCGCGTGGCGGTGGACAACACCTTCGCCACTCCGCTGCTGCAGCGACCGTTGGCTTGCGGCGCCGACGTGGCGGTGCACTCTGCGACCAAGTTCATCGCAGGCCACTCCGACCTGCTGCTCGGCGTCGCGGTGACGGCCGACGGGGCGCTCGCCGAGGCGCTGGAGACCCGGCGCACCCTCGAAGGCGCCGTGCCAGGGCCGTTCGAGACCTGGCTGGCGCTGCGGGGCCTGCGCACTCTCGGTGTCCGCTTGCGGCAGGCGCAGGCGACGGCAGCGACCCTCGCCGAGCGAATGGTGCCCCACCCCGCGGTCACGCTCGTTCGGTATCCGGGCCTGGCCGGCGACCCCGGGGCCGACCGCGCGCGGCGGCAGATGGACGGTCCCGGCGCGATCGTGTCCTTCGAGGTGGCGGGGGGCGCCGCCGCGGCCGCCGCGGCCTGCCAGGCCGTCCGGCTCATCCTCCACGCCACCAGCCTGGGCGGCGTCGAGACGAGCATGGAGCGCCGCGCCCGCCAGGCCGGCGAGGAGGGGGTCCCTTCTGGCCTGATCCGTCTGTCCGTCGGGTGCGAGGACGCCGAGGACCTGTGGGCCGACCTCGACGCTGCGCTGCGGGCCGCTGCGGGCCGCGCGGAGGCCGCCTCGGCATGACGATCCTCGCCTGGCAGCGCGGCGGCGACCCGGACGGCGCCGCGGTCGTCTGCATGCACGCCTGGGGGTCCGTCGGCTCGCGGGACTGGGACGCCACCGGCTGGGTCGACGCGCTCGACGCCGCGGGGATGTCTGCGCTGGTGCCCGACCTGCCCGGGCACGGCGAGTCCGCGGGCGTGCCGCTCCCTGACGACGCCGAGCCGGGCCGCTGGACCGCGCAGACGATCCTGGCCGACCTCGACCGGATGGGCGTGCAGAGAGTCGCCGCGGTGGGGTTCGCCGACGGTGGCATCAGCGCGGGCCACCTTGCCGTGCGGGGCTCCGGGCGCGTCACCCGGCTGGTGCTGGTCGGTTGCGACGACACGCAGGGGTTGCCAGGTGGCCGCCAGCTGGGACAGGCGCTGCGCGACACCAGCGCACGGCTGTGGGATCCGGAAGTGTCCGCGGCGGTCGCGCTTGCCCGCAGCGACCGGCGGCACCACCTGCCCACGCTGGCGGATTGGGCCGAGCGTCTCGTCTGGCCCGCGGCACCACGGCTCGGCACGCTGTCGACGCCGGTGCTGCTGGCGGTGGGCGCGGCCGACCGCGACCGCCGCGATCGGGTGTCTCGCCTGGCCGCCCTGTTCCACGACGCGCGAGTCGCCACGGTGCCGGGCGACCGCCGCGAAGCGCTCGCCGCTCCGGCGCTGCACGCCACCGCGGCGCGCTTCCTCAGCGCAACCGTGAGCTAACTGGTCGCCACCCAACGGCCGGGTTCGCAGTCCTCAGCGGATCAGGTCACGCAGGTAGTCGTCCATGCCCGGAAGACACAACTGGAACCGGCCGTCAGCGCCCATGCGCAACACCTGATGGTCGTCCACCAGCCGCTGGGTCATGCCGCCGCAGCGGGACGCCGCGACCGAGTCGTCGTTGCGGTAGCGCCGGCACGTCGCCGTCGGGGTGCGCTGCTCGGGCGGTAGCGACGCGACCGCCTGCAGGTAGGCGACCTGCTCCTGCGTTAGGCCGTCGATGCGGGCGGCATACCGCTGACGCATCGGCACGACGATCGCGTCGGCGCCCGCCGCCACCTCCTCGGCGGTCACGACCGCACCGGTGCCCGCGTCCCAGGTGGCCTTGCCCAGCAACTGGAAGGCGTACGGGTAGCCCCGGACCTGGGCGACGAAGAGGTCGATCGCGTCGGCGTCGAACACCACCCCAGCGTCGTTGCGCTTGTCGAAGGTGACCAGGACCTCACGCACGTCACGTTCGTCCAGCGGCCCCAACCCCGCCAGCTCGCAGCGCTCCCCGAACGTCACCCCTGCCTGCTTGAACCGGGCCAGCGACCCGGGCAGGCCCGCCGCCCACACGGTCAGCGGCAGCGCCAGCCGCAACGCGCCGCCCGCCGGATGAGCGACGCTGACGGTGTGCTCGGCAGCCTTCTGCAACGCGGTGAAGACCACCGCCAGGTGGGGTGCATCCACGTTCTGGACCTCGTCGAGCAGCACGACGAGCTGGGTGCCGGCCTCCCGGGCGGCCATGGCCACATCGACCAGCGTGCGGTGCAGCACCGTCGACGCCACATCCGAATCGTCGGCCGCGACGAGGTCCACCCCGACCGGCCCGAGCTCGGCGCCCGCCAGGCGCGACAGGCTGCGACGCACCGTGTCGGCGACCCGGCCGGCCAACGAATGGGCGGCCAGCTGGGCGTCGAGCGCGCGGGCCAGCGCCTTGGTGAAGTTCTCCCCCCGGACCGCGGTCGCCAACGCCACCACGCAGCCGCGGTCGTCCGCTTCGTCGCGCAGCACCTCCAGGAGCGCGGTCTTGCCCATCCCGCGCTCGTCCTGGATGAGCCTGGGGACCTCTTTGACGCCCTCGGCGACCCGTGGCAGCACGATGTCGGTGAACTCCTCCACCGCGTGACGGCGGCCCGCCCACACCAGCGGCTTGCCCCAGCCGGGCTGAAACGGGTTCGTCCGCGGGCTGCGCACGTCATCGCCCCCCCAGGTAACATTATCTTGCTCACGAACTGTTACTATGCCTGGTAATGTTATCAGGTGGTTGCCGAGCGCTCGCTCACCCGTCCGCAGCGTCTGATTGGCCGTCGCCGCGCGATGGCCGTCAGGAAGATCGAGAATCGCCCTCGCAGGCTGGTCCGACACTGTGTCGGAACAGCCACGCATAGCGCAGGAGTCTCGACAGGGTGTCGGCCCAGGGGCACTCGGGCGCATTCACCTGTCAGCGGTCAACGACCTCTACGAAAGACCTCATCACGGATGCCCGCCGCCGCCACGCGTTCTCCGTCCTCGTCGCTGCGCCGCCGTCTCGGCCTGGCGCTGCTCGGCGCCCCCTTCGCGTTCCTCGGTCTGCTGGTCGTCCAGGGACTGCTCGCGGCTCGCGCCGAGTATCTGCCCACCGAGCCTGACTACCGGATCGACACCCACGTGGTGCCCGACGGTGACGGCGAGGGGAGCGGGTCGGCCGCGCAGCAACAACCGGCGCCACTGCGGATGGTGGTGCTCGGCGACTCGACCGCGGCGGGCGTGGGCTCACCGACGCTCGACACGTCATTGCCGGTGCTGATCGCCCAGCGAGTGGCCGACCAGCTCGGCCGCCCGGTGGCGGTGACTGGCCTCGGTTCGTCGGGTGCGGTCACCCGCGACGTCGTCGAGCACCAGGTGCCTGCGGTCGCGGACCTCGCGCCGGACGTCGTCGTGGCCGTCGTGGGGTCCAACGACGTCACGCACGGGACGCCGCCATGGCGGCTCCGCGACGACGTGGCCGACCTGCGCGCCGCGGTCGGGGACGCGACCGACGCGCCGCTGGTCCTGGCTGGCATCCCCCTGTTCGGGTCGGCCGACGCCCTTGGCCAGCCGCTGCGGTGGGTGGTCGACGCGTACGCGAGCGTGCTGCGCGACGTCCAGCGCGCGGCGGCGGCCGCCAACGGCGTCCCGTTCGTGGAGATCGCACGCGACGCGAGCCCTCGGTTCCGCGGTGTGCCCGAGGCGATGTCGAGCGACGGCTTCCACCCCGCCCCCGTCGGCTACGGCTTCTGGGCCGACGCCATCGCGCCCGTCACCGTCGAGGCCGCGTCCTGACGACGCGGAGGGCCCGGACGGTGCATCGTTGTCGGTGTCCGCCGACCAGGAGAAGCCGATGAGCTCGCTGAGCGCCACCCAGATCGACGCCAGCACTCCCGCCGACCGGAACCGCTACGCCGACGCGCTGCGCATGGCGTCGCTGATCGTGGTCGTGGTGGGGCACTGGCTCATGGCCGTCGTGACGTTCGACGACGGGCGGTTGGGCGGGACGAACCTGCTGGTCGCCGAGCCGTGGACCCGCTGGCTGACCTGGGGTCTGCAGGTCATGCCGGTCTTCTTCTTCGTGGGCGGCTACGCGAACGCGGCGGCGTACAGCCGGGCGCGGGATCGAGGCACCTCCGCCGCTGACTTCATCCGTGCGCGCGCCCGCCGGCTGATGCGCCCGGTGGTGCCGCTCCTGGCCGTGTGGGTGCCGCTGGTCGCCGTGCTGGCCTGGGCGGGGCTGCCGGAGGGGCTGCTCCGGCTCGGCAGCCAGAACGCGATCGTGCCGGCGTGGTTCCTGGCGACCTACCTCGTGATCGCGGCACTGGTGCCGACCACCTATCGGCTGCACGAGCGGTTCGGCGCCCGGGTGCTCCTCGCAGGGATCGTCGGCGCCGCCGTGGTCGACGCGCTGCACCGCGCCGGCGTGCCGGCCGTCGGATGGCTCAACTTCGTGCTCGTGTGGGGCACCGTGCACCAGGCCGGCTATCTGTGGCGCGACGAGCGTCTTCCCCGTCGGCTGGCACCTGCGCTCGGTCTCGCCGCAGCCGGCCTCGCCGTCCTGGTCGCGCTGACCCAGCTGGCCGGCTACCCGATCTCCATGGTCGGCGTGGACGGGGCGGTGCGCTCCAACAACCTCCCACCGAGCCTGGCGCTGGTGGCCCTCGGCGCAGCGCAGATCGGACTCCTCATGGCGGCGCGGCCCGCCTGCGACCGGCTCCTGGCCCGCCCGCTGGTGTGGGCCGGGGTCGTCCGCGCCGGCGCCGTCACGATGACGGTCTTCCTGTGGCACATGACCGCGATGCTGGCGGCAGCCGCGCTGCTGTACCCGACCGGCCTGCTGCAGGCAGCCGACGGGCGGCCGGACCCGACTTGGTGGGCGCAGCGCCCGCTGTGGCTGGCCGCCTGTGCCGCGCTGCTGGCCGCGCTGGTCCGCGTGATGGCGCGCTTCGAGCGGGCGGGGGAGCCCCGGCCGCGCGCGTCCACCGCCCGCGCGCTGGCGGGGGTCGCCGCGACCGCGGCCGGACTCACCGGCCTGGTGCTTGGCGGGCTGTACGATCCTGAGGGCGCGTTCGGGATCCCCGCCGGCTCGCTCGTGCTGCTGGTCGGCGGCCTCGGGGCGCTCGGCGTGCTGCGCGGGCCCGCTCGGCGCCGACCAGCAGGACGCGTGCCACCAGGCGATCGTGCGGCTTAGGCGGGGGGCGCCCCGCTCCCGTCACGCCCGCCTGCGGGAGCCGCGGCCACTCACGGCGCGGTAGATCAGCAGGGCGATCACGGCACCGATGATGGAACCGATCCAGCTGGCGGCGGTGAACTCGAGGTCGCCTTGGAAGATCAGGTTGTACAGGGTGCCGCCAACGAACGAGCCGACGACGCCCAGGATGAGCGTGCCGATGATCCCGATCGGGTCCGGGCCGGGCACGAGGAACCGTGCGATGGCGCCGGCGATGAGTCCGATGATCAGCAGGCCGATGATGCCCATGTGGCTGTCCCCTCCTTGAAGGCCGCGGGCGGCGCGCCCGCGGTGGGGGGTTCATGCCCCCCGCGCGGCTGCTCGAACCAACCCGTCCCCCTCAGCCGGGGACGGGCTCGGAGCGGCCGGAGGCGTGCGAGCGCAGGGCGGCGTCGAACAGCCGGTGGCTCGCCAGGGCCTCGGCGGGGGTGACGCAGCCGAGCGCGTCGCCCAGCGCGCCTGCCCGTTCGGCCAGGAACGCGGCCCACATCTGCAGGATCGCGTCGGCGAACCCGAACTCGAAGATCGCCCCGGTGATCGTCGCGAACGCCGAACGGTTGCCGGGCTGCACCTCCTCCCAGACCTGCCTGCCGTCCGTGTCGACCCGGAAGCGCCGCACGATCTGCGGCGACCTCGTGGAGAACTCCACGCCGCCGTCCATGCCGAGGACCCGCAGCCGCCAGGTGTTCATCTCCCCTACAGCGATGCGCTTGGTCTCGAACGTCAGCGGGAACCAGCCCGCCGCGTCCTGGACCCGCGTGTGCAGGGTGGCGTTGTCGAAGGTGTCGCACGGCGCCCTCCCGCCATGACCGTCGGGGCGCTCCGGCACGAGGTCCTGCAGGACCGCGTACACCGACCCCGGCGCCCAGCCCAGGCGGAACGGCACATGCACCGCGTGCATCCCGAGGTCCCCCATGACCCCGATCTGGCCGCAGGTGGCGACCCGGCGCTTCCAGTTCACGGGCTTGTCCAGGTTCAGGTCGCTGGAGTGCAGGAAGGACGAGTGCGCCTCGATCACCCTCCCGACCGCCCCGCTCCGCACGAGCTCGGTGGCCACCAGCGCGCCGGGAAAGAACGGCATCTCGCTGGAGCAGCGCACGAACACCCCCGCGCGCTCGACCGCAGCCACGATGCGCTCAGCAGCCGCCAGGTCGATACCGAACGGCTTCTCGGCCAGGAAGTCCTTCCCCGCGTCCGCGGCGTCGCGGTAGACCTGCTCGTGCAGGTGGTGCGGCAGCGCGATGTAGATGACGTCCAGGTCGGGGTCGGCCAGCAGGTCGTGGTAGTCGACGGTGCGCAGCCGCACGCCCTCGATCCGGTCGAACCACGCCAGCGCCCCAGGGTCCAGGTCACAGACTGCCTCCAGCCGGGGTCGCACCGGGTGGTCGGCAAGCGCCGGCCAGCGGGCGATCGCGACCGCGGCCTCGCGGCCCATGAGGCCGGCGCCGATGACACCGACACGCACGGGCGCGCCGGTCATGATCCCGCCTCCTCCGCCAGCTGGCGCTGCGCCTGTTCGGCGGACAGGTCCGAGTGCAGCATGGCCATCAGCGCACGGGTGATCGCGGCGGGCGAGATGTGCTGGATGATGTTGCGGCCGTACACGATGCCGCTGGCGCCCTGGTCGAGCACGGCGCGGGTGCGTGCCAGCAGCTCCTCGTCGGAGACCCGGCCACCACCACGGACCAGGACCGGCACAGGTGCCGCGACCCGGATCACCCGCGCGTAGTCGCCAGGGTCGTCGGTGGGGTCGGCCTTGATGACGTCGGCGCCGAGCTCGGCGGCCTGGCGGACCAGCCCGACGATGCGCTCCGGGTCTCCCACGCTGTCGTAGCCGCCGCCACCGGCGCGCGGCGCGAACGCCAGCGGCTCCACCATCAGCGGCATGCCCGCGGTCGCGCAGTCGGCCTGGATCCGCATCACGTTGCGCACACAGGCGCGCCGCACATCCGGCCGGTCGGGGATGTCCAGCAGGTTCACCACCACGCAGACGGCGTCCAGCCGCACGGCCTGGCCCACGGCGTCGCGGATCGCCTCGCTGTACAGCTCATCAGGCAGGTCGCGGCCGTACACATTGGCCACATCGGTCCGCAGCACGAGCTGGGGCTTGCCTCGTCCAGGCCTGGACTGCAACAGTGCTGCCTGCCCCGGCGCCAACTGGAGCGCGTCGGGGCCGGCTGCCACCAGGGTGTCGATCGCGGCGGGCATGTCCTCGATGCCTTGCAGGAAGGCCGTCTCGCCGAAGAACCCGTGATCCACCGCGACGTCGAGGCACCTTCCCGATGACCCGTCGAACAGCCGGTTCAAGCGGTAGGACCGCATGGCTTCACCTCGCACGTCGGAGCCTGTGGGTAGAAAATCGCAGAGACTGCGGAGGCGATTCTCACCACCTTTGGGTGTGGCCATCGCGAAGCGAGGGCCATGAGCTGCTGAGTGGAGGAGGCTACGGTGCCCATGACAACGTTGACAACACCGGGCGCCGCGCTGCAAGCGCGACGGCTCGTCAACCTCGACCAGGTCGCGGTCGCCACGGCTTCCACGGTCGTCGACGGCGCTGCGGACGGCTGCCGTGCGGTCGATCTGCGCGTCTCGGGCGGCGTCGACCTGCGAGTCCTCCCCGATCGAGGCCTCGACCTCGCCGCCGCGTGGTTCGCCGGGCTGCCGCTCGCCTGGATCTCCGCCGTCGGGGAGTCCGCGCCGCTGCCCCTCGCGCGCGAAGAGGACTGGCTGCTGGCGTTCGGCGGCGGACTGGTGACCACCTGCGGCCTGCGCAACGTCGGCCGGCCGTCCGAGGGGCACGGCCAGCACGGCGCCGTGTCGCAGCAGCGGGCACGCGAGGTGCGCACGCGACGGCGGATCGCCGACGATGGCCAGGCTGAGCTATCCATCACCGGCACGGTGGACGAGACCGCGGGCCTCACCGGACACCTGCGGCTGGAGCGGCGCGTCACCACCCGCACCGGCTCCGGCCTGGTGGAGCTGACCGACACGGTCACCAACCTGGGTGGCGGCGTCGAGCCCGCTCCGTTCCTCTACCACGTCAACCTCGGCGCACCACTGTGGGATGCCGACGCGTCGCTGTCGGTGACCGCTGGCGAGGTGGTACCCCGCGACGACGACGCTCGCGCCGGCCTCAACTCGTGGTCACAGCCCCCGCGGCCCGACGCGGCAGGGGCGGAGCGCGTCTTCGAGCACCGACTGGAGCCAGACCCCGACGGCCGTGCGTCAGCCACGGTCACCAACCCGGTCGTCGGGCTGCGGCTGCGGCTGTCCTGGGACGCGGCGACGCTCCCGCGCTGCCACCAGTGGGTCCACCCCGCGCTGGGAGTGCTGGGCATCGAGCCGGCCAACTGCTCGGTGCTGGGCCGGGCAGCCGACCGCGCCGCCGGCACATTGCCGGTGCTCGAGGCGGGCCAGACGCGCACGACGGGTCTGCGCATCGTCGTCGAGCCGGTCGCGTGAGCGCGGCGCCGGGTCCTCAGCCTGGACGCCGGACAGGCGTCGCTGACGCGGCGCCGGGTCCTCAGCAGCTGCTGGTGGCGGGACCCAACCTGACCATCGACCGGACCGCCCGGATCGACGCCCTCGAGGCGGGCGGCGTGCTGCGGACCGGCCCGGTCGCGGTGACCGCGGGCGGCAAGGGCGTCAACGTGGTCAGGGCCGCGCGGCGGCTCGGTGCGCGGGCCACGTTGGTCGGTGTCGTCGCGGGCGGCATCGGCCAGGCGACAGCGCAACTGCTGGCCGACGAGGGGGTGGACCTCGTCCCGGTCGAGGCGGATGGACAGACCCGCTCGAGCGCCATCCTCACCGAGCCCGGCGGCCGCACGACGGTCATCAACGAGCCGGGACCGATGATCGACGCGGACCGGTGGCGGGATTATCGCAGCGCCGTGATCGAGCGCCTGTCCGGGACGTCGGCGCTGGTCTGCTCGGGCAGCGCGCCGCCCGGCACGCCGCTCGATGCTTACGGCGACCTGGTCCGGGCTGCGCAGGAACGCGAGGTGCTGGCGGTCGTGGACGCGGGCGGGCCGCTGCTCGCCGCCGCCCTCGAGGCGCGCACGGAGCTGGTCGCCCCCAACCTGGCCGAGGCCGAGGGTGTCCTGGAGGGCGGCGGGCCGGAGCGCGTCGCGGTGAGCGACGACGCGGCCAGTCGCGCCTCGCAGGCCGCTGCCGAGCTCGTGGCCCGCGGGGCGCGGATCGCGATGGTGACCGCCGCGGCGGCGGGCGTCGCCGTCGCATGGCGGGGCGGCGCACGGTGGATCGCTGCGCCACGGGTCGAGGTGGTCAATCCCATCGGCGCAGGTGACAGCTTCACGGCCGCGGCGGCGCTCCGCCTGGCGGCCGGCGACGAGCCGGTC
>JACDBB010000064.1 GCA_013695145.1 Euzebyales bacterium | reverse complement strand
GTTGGCTGTTGTGCCAGTCGCGTCGGGCACGATACTGCGCGGCTATGGACTCCGGACACCGCCAAGCGATGGACCGCTCGGCCCTCGCGATGCCAGACGAGCACCTCTGGGTCCGGCTGCGCGCGGGTGCTCGGGCGGCGATCGCCATGGCGGTGGCGGTCGGCGCGTTCGGCGTGGCCTTCGGCGTCCTGGCCCGCCAAGCCGGCTGGGGGGTGGTCGCGCCCGTGGTCATGAGCGCGACGACGTTCGCCGGCGGCGCCCAGTTCGCCGCCGCCACGATCCTCGCCGAGGGCGGAGGAGTCGGCGCTGCGGTCCTGGCCGCCGCCATGCTCAACAGTCGCTACCTGGCGATGGGGGTGAGCGTCGCCCCTGGCCTGTCCGGGCCGTGGTGGCGGCGCCTGGCCGTCTCACACCTCGTCGTCGATGAGTCCTGGGCGCTCGCGCGGGTGGCCGGCGGCGTCGACGCCGCCCGACTGGTGGGCGCGGGCACCGTTCTGGGCCTGGCATGGATCATCGGCACCGGTTTCGGCGCTGTGGCTGCCGGGGGCATCGGCGATCCAGCCGCCCTCGGTCTGGACGCCGCCTTCCCCGCTCTGTTCCTGGCGCTGCTCGCACCGGCGCTGCGCGACCGGGGAGGCCGTCGCGCGGCGCTCGCGGGAGGCGGCCTCGCCCTGCTCGCGACGCCTTTCGCGCCCCCCGGGGTCCCTTTGCTCATCGCGGGCGTCGGTGCGCTGGCCGGGATGCCGCTGCGTGGTGACCCTCCCCCCTCCCCGCGCCGGGACCGCGACGTGCTGCGCGATGCGCCCCTCGACCCCCCTCCCGGGGATCCGGGCGAGACTTGCGATCCCGGGGATGGTCGCCCGTGACCGCCGTGTGGGTGATGATCGTGGGCGCCGGACTGGCGACGATCGCGCTGAAGGCCGCAGGGCCGCTCCTCCTCGGCGGGCGGCAGATGAGCCCGCGGGTCACCCGGTTGCTGGACCTGCTCGGGCCGGCCCTGCTCGCGGCCCTTGTGGTCACCGCGACGCTGGCCCGAGACGGCGCGGTGGTCGCCGATGCGCGCCTTGCCGGCGTCGCGGCGGCCGCCATCGCCCTGGCGCTGCGTGCGCCCCTGCTGGTCGCCGTCGTGATCGCGGCCCTCGTCGCCGCGGGACTGCGAGCCCTCGGGGTCGGCTGAGCTCGCGGCGGCGCAGCGGTAGCGCGTGCGCCGGAAGGGCTGGATCCAGGCGACAGGGTGGGCGACTTGGCCGGGTCGACGGCCACCGGCGAGACGGCGGTGACGACGAAGAGACGCCCCGGGTCGTCTCGACCCGGGGCGTCTCGTCGTGATGGTGTGTTACCCGTCGCCCTCGATGAGGGCTTCGAGCTCGGCGAAGGTGTCCGCGTCGATGGCGGCGGTGCCGCCGTAGACGTAGCCGCCCACTGGTGAGATCGACTCCAGGTAGTCCCTGGTCTCGTTGGGCACCGCGTTGGTGTAGCTGAGCAGCAGCGGACCGCCGTAGGGGCCGATGTGCGCGCCGCCGCCCAGCGCGTCGGGGAAGTCATCCCGACGGGCGAACCCGACATGGGTCGGATCCTGGAAGAACGTCTCGGCGACAGCCACGGCCGTCCCCTCACGGGTCGCTCCCTTGAGCGCGGTCAGCTCCGGGTAGGCGGTCGCTGCGTCACCGCCGATCGCCCATGGCGTGGCGTCTTCGCTGGCCAGGTAGGCGTCCACGACGTTGTGCTTGGCCGGACCGGGCGTGAGCAGCACCGCCCCGTTGTTGGCCGCGGCGGCCGTGCCGGCCGCCAGGGCGTCGGAGTGGTCGGTGCCGGTGGCGATCAGCACGTGATCGCGTGCGCCGAGGTGCTCGGCGATCAGACCGGCCGTCTCGAAGCGGGACGGCCCACCCAGACGGGTGATGTCATAGCCCAGCGCCGCGACGGAGGCCTCAACGGTCTGGTCCAGGGCCGCGTGACCACCGAGCAGGAACACCCTGCCCCCGGTGGGCAGCACCCGCTGGATCTCATCGGCCACGATGTCGTACAGCTCGTTGGACGCCGTGATCAGCAGCGGCGCCTCCTGCTGCGCGGCCAGCGGCGTGCCCGACAGCGAGTCGGCGAACACATCCGCCCGCGCCAGCACCACATGGTCGAACTGGCCGACGCAGTCATCGGTGAACCGCTCCTGCGAGATCGCGATCGCGGTCTCCACACGGTTGACCCCGGACAGTCGCACCAACCCCTCGACATCCGACTCCGTCGGCGGGCACGCCGGCCCCGGCAGGACCGGGACGACGACCGAGTCATCGTCACCGGTGTCGCCACCGTCCGGGTCGACGCCCACGACGGTCGCGTTGTTGACCACCGAGCCGTTCTCGGCGTCCTCCTCGGTCACCGTGTACTCACCGACGCACACCAGCGTCTGGCCGGGCGCCAGATCCGCGGGCTGGTCGGGGGTGCAGTCCAGATCCGGCAGCAGCTCGTCGCTGATCTCCACGCCGGTGATGGTCACGTTGCCGTCGTTGGTCGCGGTCAGCGTGTAGGTGATCACGTCACCCACCTCGACCGGACCGGTCGTGTCGGACTCCTTGTCCATGCTCAACGACGCGTCAGGCGCCGGACCGGGCACGAA
>JACDBB010000026.1 GCA_013695145.1 Euzebyales bacterium | reverse complement strand
TGCATCACGGCTCGCTGCGTTGCTTCGTCGCCCAAGTACGGCCCAGTACGAGGCGCTCCTCGCGCCTTGCGAGCCGCGCGCAGTCGTGCCCTCGGTGCTTCACGGAACTTCCACGGAGGAGCACTAGGCGGCCGTTGGACTGCCGGAACCATCACGTGAGAAATCGTTCATGTTCCGTCCTCCGGCCCGCGACTTGCGGCACCTAGCGTCCAGCCCGCCCGCGCGACGACTGCGGCGATCAGGCCGCAGCCGCCGTGACGAACTCTCACCCAGGAGGTCACCCGTGACCGAGCTGCTGCCCCTGTCCGGCGCCCACCAAGGACGCTCACGCCGCACCTGCGAGCTGAAGTGCGGGAGCGCCTGCTTCCACCCCGTCCCCAACCGCTCAGACAACGACTACATCGGTGACGTCATCGAGTCGACGATCAGCAGGCGCAGCGTCCTCAGGGGCGGGCTGTCGCTGCTGGTGATCGGCGCAGCCGGCGGCATGTCGCTGGTCGGCTCGGCGGCTCCCGCCGAAGCCCAGGTCGGGCGTGGGCCAGTCGTCCTCGGCGACTCGCGGACGGGCCTGCGCTTCACGCCTATCCCGTCGACCCCCGCGAACGTGGACGACCTCATCGTCCCGGAAGGCTACGCGTGGACCGTCCTGGCCCGCTGGGGTGACCCGATCCTGCCCGGTGCTCCCGCCTTCGACAAAGCCAACCAGACCGCTGCCGCCCAGGCCGGGCAGTTCGGTTACAACTGCGACTACGTCGCGTTCTACCCGCTCGGACCGGGTCGGGGCCCGAGCGCATCCAGCCGCGGCCTGCTCGGCGTCAACCACGAGTACACGATCGCGGAGCTGATGTTCGACGACTACCAGCCGGGCAACCCGACACGCGAGCAGGTCGACACCGAGCTCGCCGCCCACGGCATCTCCGTCATCGAGATCGCCCGGGGCCGTCGCGCCACCGGCCCGTTCATCCTGGTCGACGGCTCGCGGTTCAACCGGCGCATCACCGCGACCACGCCGATCACGCTGACGGGCCCCGCCGCCGGCGACGACCTGCTCAAGACCTCCGAGGACCCCACCGGCACCGTGGTGCTCGGCACCCTCAACAACTGCGCCGGGGGCAAGACTCCATGGGGGACCTACCTGTCTGCCGAGGAGAACTTCAACCAGTACTTCGCCAACAACGCCCTGGTCGCCGATCCCGCCATCCGCGAGGCCCACGCGCGCTACGGCCTGCCCGGCGGGCCCAGCGAGCGGCGCTGGGAGGCCTACCACGACCGCTTCGACCTGGCCAAGGAGCCGAACGAGCCGTTCCGGTTCGGCTGGGTCGTGGAGCTCGACCCGAGCGAGCCCGAGCGCGCGCCCGTCAAGCGCACCGCGCTCGGCCGCTTCAAGCACGAGTGCGCGACCAGCGCCCTGGCCGCCGACGGGCGCGCCGTGATCTACCAGGGCGACGACGAGCGCTTCGACTACGTGTACAAGTTCGTCAGCAGGGAGCGCTACATCGAGGGCGACAAGGCCCACAACCTGACGCTGCTCGACGACGGTGACCTGTACGTGGCGCGCTTCGAGGGCGACAGCCCGCAGGCACAGCTCGAGCGCTACAACGACCCAGCCACCCTCGGGCAGCTGCCCGACGACGGCGAGTTCGACGGGGTCGGCACGTGGGTCCCCCTCATCTCCGGCGGCCAGAGCGACGTGCCAGGCTTCTCCGTCGCGGAGGTCCTGATCCTGACCCGCCAGGCCGCAGACGCCACCGGGCTCGCCACGAAGATGGACCGGCCGGAGGACTGCGAGCGCAACCCGGTCAACGGCCGCGTCTACCTGTGCATGACAAACAACACAGCGCGCGGCACGGGCGGCAACCCCGGGATCGACGAGGCCAACCCCCGCCGCGTCGACGAGAGCGCCGCCCCGACCGGCAACAAGTACGGCCACGTCGTCGAGCTGGAGGAGTCCGGCGACGACGCCGGCGCGCTGACCTTCCAGTGGCGGCTGTTCCTGGTGTGCGGCGACCCGTCGGACCCGACGACCTACTTCGCCGGCTTCGACCCCGCGCGGGTCAGCCCGGTCGCCGCACCGGACAACGTCGCGTTCGACAGCGGCGGCAACTGCTGGATCGCCACTGACGGGCAGCCGGGGACGCTGGGCAAGGCCGACGCGTTCCATGCGGTCCCCGTCGAGGGGCCCCAGCGCGGCGCGGTGCGGCAGTTCCTGTCCACGCCCGCGGGCTCGGAGGCCTGCGGGCCGGAGTTCACGCCTAACGACCGCAACCTGTTCTGCGCCGTCCAGCACCCCGGCGACCAGGGGCTGCCCAGCACCTTCCCGGACGGCGACTTCCCGCGCCCGACCGTCGTCAGCGTGTTCAGGGAGCGCGGCAACCCGCGCATCGGCAGCTGATGCCGCCGGCTGCTACCAGGCGGCGTCGTCGAGCTCCATGACGCCGAGGTCGGTGGCTTCCAGCGCCTCGCGGCGGGAGGTCAGCCGCGGCAGGACGTTGTTGCAGAACCAGGAGGCTGCGGCGACCTTGCCCTCGTAGAAGGCGCGGTCACCCGCGTCGGTGACCTCATCCAGCGCGGCCAGGGCCACCTCGGCCTGGCGCAGGATCAGCCAACCGCAGGTCAGCTCCGACAGCGAGTACAGGAACGGCGTGGTGTTCAGGCCGACCAGGTAGACGCCGTCGGATTGCGCGAGGAACCCGACGAGCGCGCCGAGCATCCCCTGGACGTCCTCCAGGGCGGTCGCGAGGCGCCCGCGCTCCGCGGCGAGGGCTCCGTTGCCCGCATCGCCCTTGGCGAACTCCGCCACGTCGGTCAGCAGGGCGGTGAGGGTGGCGCCTTGGTCCTTGCCGACCTTGCGGAAGAACAGGTCCATGCCCTGGATGCCGGTCGTGCCCTCGTAGAGGGTGTCGATCTTTGCGTCGCGGATGTACTGCTCGAGCGGGTAGTCGCGGCAGTACCCGGACCCGCCGAGGACCTGCAGCGCCACGGCCAGCAGCTCGTAGGACTTCTCCGAGCCGTAACCCTTGACCATCGGCAGCAGCAGGTCGTTGAGCTTGACCAGGTCCGTCGCGTCTTCGCCCGCCGCCTTCGCCAGCTCGATGCGATCCTGGACCGAGGCCGTGTAGAACATCAGCGCGCGCAGCGCCTCCACGTGCGCTTTCTGCCGCATCAGCATCCGTCGGACGTCGGGATGGCGGATGATCTCCACACGCGGTGCGCCCTTGTCGGCGGCGTGCTTGAGGTCGGGCCCCTGGACCCGCTGGGTCGCGTACTCCAGGGCGTGCAGGTAGCCGGTCGACAGCGTCTCGATCGCCTTCGCGCCGACCAGCATGCGCGCGTACTCGATGACCTTGAACATCTGCGCGATGCCGTCGTGGGTCTCCCCGACCAGCACGCCGCGCGCCTGGGCGAACTCGAGCTCGCAGGTCGACGAGGCCTTCAGGCCCATCTTGTCCTCGACCTTGCGCACGTGGGCCCGGTTGCGCTGACCGAGGCTGCCGTCCTCGGCCACCCAGTGCTTGGGGACCATGAACAGCGACAGGCCCTTGGTCCCGGCGGCCGGCGGGTGGGACGCGGGGTCCGGGCGGGCGAGCACCAGATGGATGATGTTCTCGGGCCAGTCGAAGTCGCCGTTGGTGATGAAGCGCTTGGTGCCGGTGATCGACCAGGTGCCGTCGCCGTTGTCGGTCGCCGTCGTCCGTGCCGCGCCGACGTCGCTGCCCGCCTCGGGCTCTGTGAGGACCATGGTCCCGCCCCACTGCCGCTCCACCCAGGGGGTGATCCAGCGGGCGCGCTGCTCGTCGGTGACCACCTCGTCGGCGATCGCGGCGAAGAACGGGCCGCCGCAGTACAACAGGGCCGCGGGATTCGCGCCGGTCAGCATGGCGGAGGCGGCCCAGGCGATGGACTTGGGGGCCCCGAACCCGCCGAGGTGGGGCGGCAGGTTCAGCGCCCCCCAGCCGCCGCCGAAGTAGGCGTCCAGCGCCTTGTTGATGCCGTCCGGGACAGCGACGTTGCCGTCCTCGTCGAGCCGCAGCGGCACGCGGTCGCCCTCGACGAAGCCGTCGGCGAACGGGCCGGTCGCGAGCCGTTCGACCTCGGACAGCACGTTCCTCGCCGTGTCGAGGTCCATCTGCTCGTAGGGGCCGGCGCCGAGGAACTCGTCGACGCCGAACACCTCGAACAGGTTGAACTCGATGTCCCTGAGGTTGCTCCTGTAGTGCGACATCGGATGGCTCCTCGTCGGGGTTACTCCTCGGTAAGGTTACCGATCAGTAACCTTACTCGCCAGTAGCAACGCGCGGCAACCGTTCAACGAAGAGCCGCGATCAGCGGCCCGAGGGAGCGTGGGGATGCGGGGCGGCCAGGTCGGGCAGCGCCGCGCGGACGGCGCTGAGCAGGCCCGCGATCGTGTCATGGCTGCTCGTGGGCTGCGGGCCCTCGAGCGTCCAGCCGCTCGCCGCGGCCGTCACGCGCAGCCGCGCGTCGCCGTCGATCACGGCCAGTCCCTCGCGCTCGAGCGCCCTGGCCGCCCAGATCGCCGGCGGCCCGTCGCCGGCGACGTGCACGCTGGCGAGCGGGACCGTGTCAGCGACCACGGTGCCGCGCAGCGGGTCGAAGGTGACACCGTCCCCGGCGAAGGCCCGGCCGATGACGCCGGACAGCGCCAGGTCCTCGGGTGCGCCCACGTGCACACACGCGCGCGCGCCGTCCGAGCCCTCGACCTCGACTTCACCCTTAGCCGGCTCGACCAGCCAGAGGATGTCGGCGGTGTGCAGCGCCAGGTCGAGGTCGTGCGTGGTCAGCAGCACCGCGAGACCGCACTCGTGGGCCAGGTCGCGCAGCAGGCGCAGGAGCTCCAGTCGGCGGGGGACGTCGACGAACGCGACCGGCTCGTCGAGCGCGAGCACCGCGGGCTGCTGAGCGAGCGCACGGGCGATGAGCACACGCTGGCGCTCCCCGTCGCTGAGCTCGTCGACCCGGCGTCCGGCCAGGGGCGCTGCGCCGGTCGCCGCGAGCGCCCATGCGACGGCGGCCCGGTCAGAGGCGCCAAGTCGCCCGTCCCAGGTCGTATACGGGAACCGGCCGAGGGCGACCAGGTCGCCTGCGGTCAGCAGGCCCGAGTCGACCTGGTCGGTCAGCACCACGGCGAGGCGGCGCGCGCGCTCCCTGGGCTCCAGAGCCACGACGTCGTCGCCGCCGAGGCAGGCGCGCCCCGCCAGCGGTGGCTGCATGCCAGCCAGCGTGCGCAGCAGCGTGGACTTGCCGCTGCCGTTCGGCCCGAGCAGACATGTCAGCTGTCCGGCCGGCAGGGCGAGGTCGAGGCCGGCCAGCACGACGCGCGAGCGCCGCCGGCGACCTCGGTAGCCCACCGTTAGGCCTTCCGCGGCGAGGGCCGCAGCGGCGCTCAGGTCGTCACCGCCCGGCTGGCCCGGCGGAGCCGCAGCAGGACGGCGACCACCACGGGCGCGCCGATCAGCGCGGTGACCGCGTTGAGCGGCAGGGTGGCGTCACGGCCGGGCAGCTGTGCGACCAGCCCCGCGGCCAGGGCCACGACCGCGCCGACGAGCGCGCAGCCTGGGACCAGGAGCCGGTGGGCCGAGCTGCGCAGCAGCCCGCGGGTCAGGTGGGGGATCGCCACGCCGAGGAAGCCGATGGGACCGCAGAAGGCGGTCACGGTCCCGGCGAGCACGCTGGCGCCCACGGCCACCAGGACACGGGCGCGGCCGACCCGCAGCCCCATGCTCGCCGCGTAGCGCTCGCCGAGCAGCAGGGCGTCAAGCGGCTTGGTGACGGCCGTGGCGAGCAGCAGCGCAGCCACGGCCGCGGGGGCGAAGACCACCAGATCGGACCAGGTCGTGCCCGCGAAGCTGCCGAAGCCCCAGGCGATGTAGGCGCGGATCCGATCGCCCTGCCCGAGCTCGGCGTGGACCAGCAGGCTGACCAGCGCCGAGACCGTGTAGCCCGCCATCAGGCCGACGATCAGCACGGTCGCCGGGTTGGCCACGCGGCGGGACAGCACCAGCACGAGCGTGGTGACGGCCCCCGCGCCCAGGGCCGCCGCTCCCGCGACGCCCACGGTGGCGGGCAGGGCAAGCCCGCCCACGAGCGTCGTGCCGGCCGAGCCCGCGGCGATGACGACCAGGGCGACGCCCAGGCTGGCCCCGCTCGACACCCCGAGGATGAACGGGTCGGCCAGCGGGTTGCGGAACAGCGTCTGCATCTGCAGCCCAGCGACCCCCAGCGCCGCGCCGGCCAGCAGCGCGGTCACGGCGCGCGGCAGGCGGACGTCGCGGACGATGGTCTGCCACGCGGGCTGCGTGGGCTCGCCGCCGAGCAGGACACGGGTGACCTCGTCGAGCGGGATGGCGACGGACCCTGCGCCCAGCGTGGCCATGACGAGCCCGACCAGCGCGGCGAGGAGGCCCGCGAGCGCCAGCGGCCTGCGCAGTCCGCCCGCGGCTGGCTGCTCGGGCGGAGCGGGGGAGCCTGCGGGCGGTGGCGGTGCCCGCAGGCCCGCGCGGTCGGCGATGGAGGTCATCCGCCCTCGCCGTCTGCCGAGGGCACCCGGCCGAAGTAGCGCAGATCGTGGTCCGGCAGCAGCTCGGGGTGCAGCATCGCCGTCAGGTCGGCCAGGTACAGATCCGCTCTGGTGTACGCCTCCTCGAAGACGGCGTTGCCGCCCCCTTCGGTGGTCAGCGCGTCGTAGGCGTAGACCTCGCCGTCCGCGAACGCCTCGATGGCGGTGAAGCGCTGGTCCATCGCGGCCAGGTCGTCCAGCGTCCCGTTGACCGAGCCGGCCTGCAGCCAGATGTCGGCCTGTGCCGCGCGGTCCAGGACGGCTTCGATGTCCAGTGCGAGCGAGCCGGTCGCGTCGTCGTCGGCGAACACGTAGTCGCCGCCGGCGTCGGCGATGGCGTCGGCCTGGAAGCTGGCGCCGCCGGGCACGAACCAGGTCCCCTCGAACGGGGTGTTGAGCAGCACCGACGGCCGCTCGGTCGCTGCCGCGGCCAGCGCCGCCGTCTCCGCGTAGGAGGCGGCGACGTCCTCGTAGGTCGCGTTGGCCGCCGCCTCCGCGTTGAGGAACAGCGCGGTGTACTTGAGCCACTCGGCGCGGCCCAGCAAGGTCCGCTCGTCGAAGTCGGCGTTGACGACGGTCGGCACGCCGGCGTCGATCGTGCGCCTCACGTCGTCCAGGACCGTGTCGCCGAAGGCGTCGGTGACCAGCAGGTCGGGCTCGGCGGCGACGAGGCGCTCGAGGTCGGGTTGGCCTGCCTCATCGGCGAAGTCCGGGATGTCGCCCGTGGCGACGCGCTCGGCCACAGACGGGGTGCTGACGAACGCGCCGGTGCCGACCCCGACCAGCCGGTCCACGGCGTCCAGGGCGTCGAGGTGGGGGAGGTTGGTGGTCGTCAGGGTGACGATCTCCTCGACGGGGACCTCGATCATCTGGGCGCCGGCGTGCTCGCCCTCGGCGGGTGGCGCCGTGCCGCACTGCACCAGCACGTAGCGCAACGGCTCGGCCAGGCTGGGCGGGGCGACCTCGACGACCTTGTAGGTGTCGGAGTAGGTGACCGTGACGCCGGTGGCCTCATCGAACGTGACCTTGTCGGGGAACAGGTCCCCGGCGGCGTCGTCGGCGGCGCAGCCGTCGGTCAGGTTGGCCGTCGCCGTCGTGGCCGGCGTCGCCGTCGGCGCGGCGGTGGCGGTCGCGGTGGCGGGGCCGGTCGAGTCCGCAGCGGTGGGGGCGGCTGACGGCGTCGCGGGCGGCGCCGCGGAGTCGGGCTGGCCGCCGCAGGCGACCAGGAGCAGGATCAGGGACACGGGCGCGACAAGCAGGCGCGCGAACACAGGGGAGGGCAACGACGCCTTCCTTTCCTTGCCTCGAGGAACGTCGGACGAACGCGCCGCAGCCGGTCTCCTGGCTTTCCGGATCGTCGCGCCCGCCCGGCCTTCCCGCCCGCGAGGGCAGTGGCGACGAGCGGGGGGCACTCCCCGGTCACAGTGGCGAGGACCACGCCGGAATCTCACCGGCTTCCCGTGCACTGCGGCAGACAGCACGCTAGCCCTCGAGGTGCCGATCAGGCAAGGGGGGTCCTCGACGGTGCCGTGTCGCCGCACCGGCCGTCGGGTAGGCTCAAGACCGAGCGCGTCCGTCCAGTCTCCGGACGGCGGGCCGACAGATGTCCATTCTTGAAGGGATGAGCGAACGCGCATGGCACGACGACGCAGCGGACGACCACCGTCGCGGGGGCGGAGGTTCGTCGACGACGAGACGCGGGCGAAGCGGGAGGCTCGGTCCGGCTCGACGAAGGAGGCTGCGCTGGAGCTGGAGGGGGTCGTCGAGGAGGCGATGCCGAACACGATGTTCCGCATCAACCTCGACAACGGGCACTCCGTGCTCGGGCACATCTCCGGCAAGATGCGCAAGCACTACATCCGGATCCTGCCCGGTGACCGCGTGACGGTCGAGTTGTCCCCTTACGACCTCACCCGCGGCCGCATCACCTACCGCTACAAGTAGCTGGGGTCCACTCCGCCGGTGTGCGTAGTTGCGCAATACCGCCTCTGACCTGCGGAAACGCTGATCACACGGTTGTCGTTCGTCCTCGTCGATTCCTGCGGTTTCGCGTCCGCGTGTGGCCCAGATGTGGCCCAAGGGGGCCCCACCCGTGTGTGCTCGGCGACGAGGGTGAGAAGCCGTCGCAGTGAGCCGGGTCCTCGGCGGCCGGGGCACAGCGGACTGGTCAGGATGAGGATCCCGGCGCCCATGAACGCGATCGGCGCCAGCCCCCTCAGGCGCCAGCCTCGGCGCCGCCATGCGTGCCACTGCCAGCGAGGGCACTCGGTCGTGGGCCGCCCCGCGCCGATCGCAGTCGGTGGCGCTGACCTGTCGCACGAGGTCGCCGAGGCTACTCGGTGATCCGCTCGGTGTTGCCGAGCCACGGCCCGTGGCCTGCGTCCTGTCGGCCCGACGTCGGTCACACCAGGACGGTAGGGTTACTTCGGAAGCAGGCGACCACGTCCGACGGAGGGCTTCTGCCGTTGACGAACTCGGAAA
>JACDBB010000025.1 GCA_013695145.1 Euzebyales bacterium | reverse complement strand
GCGGCGAACAACCAGCTACTCGCCGCGGAGCACGGCGCGGCGCTGCACGACGCGGGTGTCCTGTACGCACCCGACTACATCATCAACGCCGGCGGGCTGATCCAGGTGGGTGACGAGCTCCACCCTGACGGCTACAGCCCGGCGCGGACGAAGAGACGGGTCGGCCAGATCGGCGACCGCCTCCGGGAGGTGTTTCACCTCGCAGAAGTCGACGGGATCCCCACCAGCGTCGCCGCCGAGCGGTTCGCCGAGCGGCGCATCGCCGACATCGGCCGCCTCCGCGGCCTCTGGCTCGGCTGACCGGCAGCCGCATGACCGGCCTCTCGACGACCCGACGGCGGTCTTCGAGGCGGGGTGGTCGTTGCGCCTGTCCGACCCCTCCGCAGCCGTGGAGCGCGCCGCGCCGCTCCGTGCGCACGCGGCGGCGGGCGGTGGCGAGGTGTGGCTCGCCCGCGCGCAGCTGCTGGCCGGCTCGTCATGCTGGCGTCTGAGCGACTGCTCACAGGCCCTGGCCCTCCTGCGCGAGGCTCTGCAGCTGTGCCCCGCGGAGAGGGCGCGCTGCACGCCGCGATCCTCATGGATCTCGGGACCACCTACTGCTACCTCGGAGACCACGCCGCGGCGCTGCAGCACCACCTGGACGCTCTCCGCCTGCGCGAGCGTCTCGGTGACGACGAGGGCAGGGCCAACGTCCTCAACAACATCGGGATCGTGTTCTACGCGCGTGGCGAGCTGGACGAGGCGGCTCGACATGGCCAACGGCCTGAGGACATCGCGCAGGTCTGGCACGATCCTCCACGGGCCTCACGTGGGGCCCGTTCTCCATGGAGGGTGGGCGCGTGCCGCAAGCTGCCAACGAGACGATCCGCAACCACGCGGCGTTCGTCTGGTCGGTCGCCGACCTGTTGCGCGGCGACTACAAGCAGTCCGAGTACGGGCGGGTGATCCTGCCGCTGACGGTGCTGCGCCGGCTCGACTGCGTCCTGGAGCCGACCAAGGCGAAGGTGCTGGGGACGGCCACCGAGCTCACCGGCAAGGTCGCCAACGTCGAGCCGCTGCTGCGCCGGGCCGCCGGCGAGCAGTTCTACAACACCTCGCCGCTGTCGATGCCCCGGCTGCTGGACGACCCGCCGAACATCGCCGACAACCTGCGCAGCTACCTGTTGGCGTTCTCGCCCGCGGCCCGGGACGTGCTCGAGAAGTTCGACCTTCCCGGCCAGATCGACCGGCTCGAGCGCGCCGACCTGCTGTACCTGGTCGTCTCCAAGTTCCGCGACATCGACCTGCATCCCGAGGCCGTGTCGAACCTGGAGATGGGCTACCTGCACGAGGAGCTCATCCGGCGTTTCTCCGAGCTGTCGAACGAGACCGCGGGCGAGCACTTCACACCTCGCGAGGTCATCCGCCTGATGGTCAACCTGCTGTTCATCGAGGACGACGACCTGCTGACCAAGCCCGGTGTGATTAAGACCATCGCCGACCCCGCCGCGGGCACCGGGGGGATGCTCAGCGTCGCCGAGGACCACCTGCGCTCCCTCAACCCCCACGCTCGACTGGAGGTGTACGGCCAGGAGCTCAACCCCGAGACCTACGCGATCTGCCGGTCCGACATGATGCTCAAGGGCCAGGACGCCTCCCACATCGTCCTGGGAAACTCCTTCTCTGAGGACGGCTTCGCCGGCCGGTCCTTCGACTACCTGCTGGCCAACCCGCCGTTCGGGGTGGAGTGGAAGAAGATCGAGCGCGCCGTCCGCGACGAGCACGACGCGAAGGGGTTCGCCGGCCGGTTCGGCGCTGGCCTGCCGCGCATCAACGACGGCAGCTTCCTGTTCCTCCAGCACATGATCGACAAGATGAAGCCCGTCGACCAGGGCGGCTCGCGGGTTGCCATCGTCTTCAACGGCTCACCGCTGTTCACGGGCGGCGCCGGCTCGGGCGAGTCGGAGATCCGCCGCTGGATCATCGAGAACGACTGGCTCGAAGCCGTCGTCGCGCTCCCCGACCAGCTCTTCTACAACACCGGCATCTCGACGTACTTCTGGATCGTGACCAACCGCAAGAGCCCCGAGCGACGCGGCAAGGTCCAGCTCGTCGACGCCCGCGGGCTGTGGCAGAAGATGCGCAAGAGCCTGGGTGAGAAGCGCAAGGAGCTCTCCGCCGGCCACATCGCCGAGATCACTCGCCTCTACGGCGCCTTCGAGGAGGACGAGCGGGTCAAGATCCTGCCCAACGAGGCCTTCGGGTTCCTGCGCGTCACCGTCGAGCGGCCGCTGCAGCCGCGCTGGGAGATCACCGACGACACCCTCGCCCTGGTCCGCGGCGACAAGAAGCTGGCCAAGCTCCACCTCGGCATCCTGGACACCCTCATCGAGGCGCTCGCCACCCACACCGGCCTCAGCGACGCCGACCGCCAGGCCGTCGCTGAAGCCGTCGACCCGATCCTGCAGGCCGCCGGGCTCACCGGCCCGCAGCAGAAGGCGGTGTGGAACGCTCTCGCCGTCCGGGATTCTGAAGCGCCCCTCATTACCAATCGCAAGGGCGAACCCGAGCCTGATCCCCATCTGCGGGATCAGGAGAACGTGCCGCTCCCGCAGATGCGGCTTGGCTACGAGGAGGACCCTGGCGGGCGACGCGACACCGTCGAGTACCGCAGCGCCGTCGACGATCACCTTGCCACCGAGATCCACCCATACGTGCCCGACGCCTGGATCGACCACGCCAAGACCAAGATCGGCTACGAGATCCCCGTCACCCGCCACTTCTACAAGTACGTCCCACCCCGCCCGCTCGCCGAGATCGATGGCGAGATCAAGCAACTCGAAGCCGAGATCCAGGAACTCCTCAACGAGGTCACCGAGTGATGTGGCCAAGAGTGCCTCTCCGGCGCTTGTTCCAAGTCGTCAACGGAGGGACGCCCTCGGCCGATGCGGACAACTGGGGCGGAGGCGTGGCCTGGGCGACGCCGGTTGATCTCGGCCGTCACCACGGCAAGGCCATAGCAGAGACGGCTCGGACGCTGACCCCACGAGGACTTCTGACGGGCAGCGCTGCGGTCCCCGCAGGAAGCCTCGTTGTCTCAACGCGCGCGCCGATCGGCTATGTGGCGCAGGCTGTCGTTGACTTGGCCTTCAATCAAGGATGCCGCGGGCTCGTTCCAGAAGAACGGGTGGACCCGCGCTACTACCGCTACGCATTTGTCAGCCTGATCGACTCTCTACAGTCGCTCGGTCAAGGCTCCACCTTCGTCGAGCTATCGAGCGAGGCCCTGGCTGCTGTGCTGATCCCGTCGCCGCCACCGGAGCAGCAGCGCGCGATCGCCAACTTCCTCGACACAGAGATCGTCCGCATCGACACGCTTGTCGCCAAGAAGCGGCGGCTCGCCGTGCAGGCAGACGTGCGATGGCGGAGCCAGGTTGTCAAGGAACTTCAACTCGCAGGGCGTTCGTCAACGGGTCCAACGCCCTGGATCGAAGACCCACTTCCTGACCGGTGGGAGCTGCGGCCACTCAAGAGACTCATCACTCGTTCCTGGGGCGGTGACTGGGGGTTGGATCCAGGCGGCGCTGCGTGGGAACTCCCGTGTGTGCGGGCGGCGGACTTCGACTTCGCGAACCTGGTCGCGCAGGTCGGTGTTAGGCGGTCCTTCGACGCCATCACGCTTGCTTCTCGAGTGCTGCAGCCAGGTGACTTTGTGGTGGAAAAGTCTGGCGGTGGCGAAGGTGTGCCAGTGGGCCGCGTGGTTGCCTGGCGCGGAGAGGGAGCGGCGGTCCCCACGAACTTTGCCGGCGGGATGCGCCCTTCCGGAGATGTTGACGCGACCTTCGCGCTGCTCGCGTTTCGTGTGGCCTACGAGATCGGTCTGCCCTGGAGGTCCATCAAGCAAACGACTGGTCTGCAGAACCTTGATCTCGGGCACTACCTGACTCATCAGTTGCCGGTTCCGCCGTTGGAGGATCAACGTGCAATCGCCCGGCTGCTGATGCGGGAACTTGAACGAGTCCGAAGCCTGCAGAGTCGCATGGAGCAACAGATCGCGCTGCTCCAAGAGCATCGTCAGGCGCTCATCACGGCGGCCGTGACTGGTGAACTGGAGGTTCCGGGGGTGGCGGCGTGATAAGTCCGGGCGAGAGGTTGTTCGAGACTGCGATCAGTGACTCGCTCGCAGAGAGCGGCGGCTACCGAGCGGTCAAGAACGACACCGCGCAGGGCCAGTCCCGGGACTTCGATCCGGCGCTCGGCCTCGACACCATCGAATTGTTCGCGTTCCTCGACGACACCCAGAGAGACGCGTGGGGAGAGTTGGTGAAGCGCTATGGCGGCGACGCAAGCGCGGCGCAGGCGAAGTTCGCGGAGCGCCTCGCGGCTGAGCTGGACAAGCGGGGTGTGGTCGACGTGCTGCGCCATGGGGTGGTCGACCAGGGTGTGACGTTGCGGTTGGCGTATTTCCGCCCCGCGCATGGGCTGACCCCTGAGCTGGTGGCCCGCTACGAGGCGAACCGGCTGACCGCGACGCGCCAGCTGCGCTACGCGGCGGGTGAGACCAAGTCGCTCGACCTGGCGCTGTTCGTCAACGGCATCCCGGTGGCGACCGCTGAGCTGAAGAACCCCATGACCGGCCAGGGCGTGGAGCAGGCGATCCGCCAGTACCGCACCGACCGGGACCCTCGGAACCGGACGCTGGTCCGGGCCGTGGTGCACTTCGCGGTCGACCCGCGGCGGGTGGCGATGACCACGCGGCTCGCAGGAGCGAGCACGCGGTTTCTGCCGTTCAACCGCGGCCACGCCGGCGGGGCGGGCAACCCGTCGAACTTCGACGGGCACCCCACGGCGTACCTGTGGGAGCAGGTCTGGGAGCGCGAGGCGTGGTTGGACCTGCTGGGCCGGTTCGTGCACGTCGACAAGCCAGCGAAGGGCTCCCGCAAGCCCGGGCAGGCGATCTTCCCGCGCTACCACCAGTGGGACGCGGTGCTGCGTGTGGAGGCCGCCGCCCGCGGCGAGGGGTCGGGGCAGTCCTACCTGGTTCAGCACTCGGCGGGGTCGGGCAAGTCGAACACGATCGCCTGGCTGGCGCACCGGCTGTCGACCTTGCACGCGGGCGATGACAAGGTGTTCGACAAGGTCGTGGTGATCACCGACCGGGTGGTCCTGGACCGCCAGCTCCAGGAGACGATCTACCAGTTCGAGCACGCCCACGGCGTCGTTGAGCGCATCGACACCTCCTCCCAGCAGCTCGCCGACGCGCTGGCCGGTGAGCGGGCCCGGGTGATCATCACGACGTTGCAGAAGTTCCCGTTCGTGCTCGACAAGGTCGAGGGCCTCCCGGACCGCCGTTACGCGGTGATCGTCGATGAGGCGCACTCCTCCCAGACCGGTGAGGCGGCCAAGGAGCTTCGCCGCGTGCTCGGCAGCGCCACCAAGACCGCCGATGGGGATGGCGAGGTGCCACCCGATGAGGTGGAGGAGCTGCTGGCCGAGGCGGTCGCCGCGCGGGGTCGCCAGGACAACATGAGCTTCTTCGCGTTCACCGCGACGCCCAAGGGCAAGACCCTGGAGCTGTTCGGCCGTCACGACCCTGCGACCGACCGGCACGAGCCGTTCCATCTGTACTCGATGCGCCAGGCCATCGAGGAGGGGTTCATCCATGACGTGCTGGCCAGCTACACGACCTATGACACGTTCTTCCGCCTCGAGAAGGCCATCGCGGACGATCCGGCCTATGAGACCGCCAAGGCCCGGCGTGCGATCGCCCGGTTCGTCACCCTCCACGAGCACAACCTCGCGCAGAAGGCCGAGATCGTCGTGGAGCACTTCCGCGCCCACGTCGCGCACAAGGTCGCCGGCGACGCGAAGGCCATGGTCGTGTGCTCCTCTCGGCCGCATGCGGTGCGGTTCTGGCAGGCGCTCCGCGCCTACATCACCGACCACGGCCACGACCTCGGCGTCCTCGTGGCGTTCTCCGATGCGGTGGCCGTCAACGGCGACGAGCCGGTCACCGAGGCGAGGTGCAACGGGTTCGGTGAGTCCCAGACCGCCGAGCGGTTCGACACCGACGCCTACCAGCTGATGGTCGTGGCCGAGAAGTTCCAGACCGGCTTCGACCAGCCCAAGCTGTACGCGATGTACGTCGACAAGACCCTCACCGGCCTCGCCGCGGTGCAGACCCTGTCACGGCTCAACCGCACCCACCCGGACAAGGACGGCACCTTCGTGCTGGACCTCGTCAACGACGCCGACGACATCGCCGCGGCCTTCGAGCCCTACCACGGTCGGACCGTCGCCCCGCCCTCGGACCCCAACCTGCTGCATGACACCCGCCGCGACCTCGACGAGTTCGGCGTCCTCCACGCCGAGGAGGCCACCACCTTCGCCCGGCTGCTCCTGGCCGACCAGGTCGATCACGGCCGTCTGCACGCCGCGCTCGGCCCGGCGCTCGACCGCTTCGCCGGCCTCACCGAGGACGAGGCGGACCGGTTCCGCGACGCCCTGGGCCGGTTCGTGCGGATCTACGCGTTCCTGTCCCAGATCGTGTCGTTCGGCGACACCGCCCTCGAGCGCGACTACCTGTTCGCCAAGGCGCTGTCGGTCTTCATCAAGGCTGACCCAGGCTCCGCCGTCGACCTGTCCGGGGTCGTCGAGCTCACCCACCTGCGGAACGAGCAGCAGTTCGCCGGCTCGGTCGCCCTCGACGCCGACGGGGGCGAGGTCACCACGATCTACTCGGGCGCCGGTCGGACCAACGAGCCCGACCCCGAGTCGCTGTCGGCGATCATCGACCGACTCAACGCCCTGCACGGCACCGATTGGTCCGAGGCGGACCGGCTGGTGTTCGACGCCGCGCTCGAGGACCTCGTCGGCGACCAGCGGGTCCAGGTCACCGCCGTCAACAACACCGCCGAGAACTTCGGTGTGGTGTTCCCCGAGCTGTTCCAACGGGCGCTGCTGGGCCGCATGGACCGCAACGAGAAGGTCGTGTTCAAGTACCTCGACGACGAGGAGCTGGCCGCCGACGTCGTGAAGGTCTACGCGACTCTCGCTCAGGCCCGCGCCAGGGTCGCCTACTCCGAGCACTGCCCCATCGGGGAGCTGCTGGGTGAGCACGGCGAGAACGCCCGCCTGGAGTACAAGTCGACCCTGCGCACCGGCGCCGACACCGGCGAGGTCATCACGGCGCTGGAGACCGCGTCGCTCAAGACGATCGCGGCGTTCGCCAACAGCCGGGAGGGCGGCACGCTGCTGATCGGCGTCGCCGACGACGGCGCCGTCCACGGCCTGGCCAGCGACTACGCGTCGCTGCGCAAGGCCGGCAAGGACGACCGCGACCGCTTCCAGCTCCACCTCGGTCAGCTGCTCATCAACGCCTTCGGCGAGACCGCGGCGGCGTCGGTGTCCACCCAGATCCACACCATCGACGGCGACGACGTCTGCCGCGTGCACGTGCCGCCCAGCGGCTTCCCCGTCCAGGCGAGCGTCGTCGTCGACACGGGCGGCCACTTGCACGAGGAGACCGCCTTCTACGTGCGCATCGGCAACGGCACCCGCGACATCGCCGCCGCCGAGGAACGCCAGCGCTACATCGCCAGCCGCTGGGGCAACGGCGGCACCGCAAGCCAGCAGCCGTCCGAGGCCGAGGAGGGCCAGTCCTGAAGCCGCTCCCTCACCCCGCCCCACCCCACGATGAGGCTCGGGCGGCCAGATGCAGTGCCCCTGGTCGAGATCCGCGCAGAGCAGCACGCTGCTTCGACCGCACCCGGGCTGTTCGCCTCGTGAGACTGGATGTGTTCATGCCGACCCGACCCACCGACGTCTCCAGCCCTCCGCCGCCCGCCTCCCGCACGACCCTGCGCGTCGGGATCGGGGGTCCGGTCGGGTCGGGCAAGACCGCGCTCATCGCGCGGCTGTGCGAGGCGCTGGGCGACGTCTCGACAGCCGTCGTCACCAACGACATCTACACGACCGAGGACGCCGACTTCCTGCGCCGAGGGGCGGTGCTGCCCGACGACCGGATCGCTGCGGTTGCCACCGGGTGCTGCCCGCACACCGCGGTCCGCGACGACATCGCCGCCAACCTCGACGCGGTCGAGTGCATGGAGGCGGCCCACCCGGATCTGGGCCTCGTGCTCGTGGAGTCCGGCGGGGACAACCTCACGCTGACGTGGAGCCGGGCGCTGGTGGACCTGCAGGTGTTCGTGATCGACGTCTCGGGCGGTGACAAGATCCCCCGCAAGGGCGGCCCGGGATCACCGGCCCGGACCTGCTGGTCGTGAACAAGGTCGACCTGGCTCCCGACGTGGGTGCCGACCTGTCGGTCATGCGCCGCGACGCTGCGGCCCGGCGCGACGACCGGCCCACGCTCTTCACCGACCTGAGCACCGTGGCCGGGGCGGCGCCGGTCGCCGGCTGGATCCGCGGGCAGCTGGCCCGGTGACGGCGACCGTCGTTGCGGCCGGTGTGCCTCCGGTGCCCTCCGGCGTGACGGCCGTGGCCCACGTCGAGGTGGCGGTGCGCGCCGGCGCCACGGCCGGTCCGGCGCGCACCACCCTGCGCCTGCGCAGCGCCTCACCGCTGGTGCTCCGACGCACCGGTCCGGGGCGGCTGCACCTGGTGTCGGTCGGTGCGGGGCCGCTCGGCGGCGACGACCTGTGCCTGCGCGTCCGCGTCGGAGCCCGGGCCCGACTCGCCATCATCCAGGTCGCCGCCGCTGTGGCCCTGCCAGGCCCGGACGGCCGCCCGTCGCGGATGCGCTACGAGATCGAGCTCGGCGAGCACGCGTCCCTGCGGTGGGAGGGCGAGCCGACCGTCGCCGGCGCCGGCTGCGACCATGCGAGCGAGCTGCACGTCACCGCGGCCGCCAGCGCCTGCCTGTCCTGGCGCGACGAGGTCGTGTGCGGCCGCCACGGCGAGCCGTCCGGTGTGGTGCGCAGCCGCGTCACCGTCGTGCGTGCCGGCAGGCCGGCGTTGCGGACCGACGCCTGCCTCGGCGACGCCGGGTGGCACTCGCCCGCGGTTGGCGGCGGCGCTCGGGTCGCCGGCACACTCCTGCTGCTGGGCGCGGCCGCCGAGCAGGCCGCCGCCGTCTGCAGCGGCCACGCGGCCGTGCTGCGCCCCGCCGACGGCGTGGCGGTGGTCACGGCGCTGGGCGCCGGCCATCCGCAGGTACGTGCCGTGCTGGAGGCCGCCGGCGGATGACCGGCGCGCACACTCGCCGGCGCCCAGCGTGCAGCGCGGACACTTCGCCGGTCAGACCTGTAGCATGGCTTCAAGGAGGACAGTCGTGAGCGCCGTCGTCAAGACCCCGCAAGAACCCCAGCCACGCGAACTCACCGCCGAGGAAGCTCGTGCGGTCTTCGACGAACGTGCTCAGCGGCTGCTGGGCATGGGAGGCGAGGAGTTCCGTCGGCGGTGGGAGGCAGGCCAACTAGACCCTGACGACGACCGGGTGCTCCGCCTGGCGATGCTGCTGCCGCTTGGCCGGTAGAACCGCCGACGAAGCCCGGACGACCTTCATCGCACTGACTCAACGGGCGCTCTCGTGCCTGTCTGACGCCGTCGTCTACTACCGGGCCGCCCCCGTCGGGCAAGCCGAGATCCTCATCGTGTCCGAGGACCCCCTCCGTCTCCCCCGCGACACCGGTGGGGGGCTGCAGCTCACCTTGGACCAGCAATACACGCTGGTCAACGAAGAGGGCACCCGCAAAGCCTGGAAGGTGTCCACTCGCGGCTACCGCTACCAACTGTCCGACGACGCGGGGCGAGAGATCGCCGCCTGGCACTGGCACCCGCAGGGGCGCAGCCGAGAACGGCGTCCGCACCTCCACGTCGCCGATGGGCCCCTCGCTGGTTTGCACCTACCCTCGGGCCCGATCGGTGTCGAGTCGATCTTTCGCCTCCTCCTGGCCGAGCTGAATGTCCGGAGCCGCCGAACCGACTGGGAACAGGTTCTCACCGAGGTGGACGAGACCTTCAGGGCCTGGCGCGCCGAGGCGTGAGCCCGCCTCATCCGCCGAGGACGGCAGTCCTGGCAGGTGCAGGCGACTACCCACAGGCGAGAGCGGGCACCTGGGTCGTGCCCGCGCCCGCCATGCCATCCTCTGATCCATGAGCCAGGATCACGAGGAGCGGGGGAACCGCGCCGACATGGCCGCCAGGCACTCGGGGAAGGACCGCGGCAGTTCTTCGTTCTCGCCGCGGAGGTGGCTCGGGGCGAGTTCGACCCGGCCGAGCGGTGGGACGAGTTCGTGCAGGCGCTGTGGGAGCAGGTCGACGCCGGCTTCGGTTTGACGCCGGACGACGAGGAACACCCCGACATTCCGCGCGCCTGGTTCGACCACGCCCACGACCCGGATGTCGTGGTGTGGGACCGAGAATCCGGCGAAGAGCCGCGGTGATCAGAGGCTGAGTCCGAGCGGGCGAGCCGCGTCGTGGTGCTTGGGCAACACCGGTGTCACAACCATTGCCTACCCTTGAGTTTGGCCCAGGACGACGGGCCCTACGCCGGCTGGCACGAGAACCGAACAGACGTCGCCCGCCGGGGCCACAGCGACGGCGGCGATGCGCTGTGCCTCGTCCAACCGGCTGCGCCCCGGACCGGACCTGTACGAGGCTGTGCCTCATCGCGCGCGACTTCGAAGGGCGCGCCCGCTCAGCGGTGGCGCAGCGCCTTCGCGGCGCAACCGCTCATGCCCGCGCAGGCGTTCCACCACGAGGTCGCCCGCTGCACCCGCCTGTCACCGGCGGACGCCGCCTGCGCCGGGTCTAGCCGGGCAGGCCGTGCAGCCGGACGCCGCCGGTGTCGGTGACGACGCCGCAGCGCCACGCGTCGATCCCGCGGGCACGGAACGCGTCGACGATGCTCTGACCGTCGGGAACGACGGCGAGCATGCCGGCGCCCATGTTGAAGGTGCGCCACATCTCGTCCTCGGCGATGCCGCCGGCGCGCTGCAGGATGCTGAACACCATGGGGACCTCGAACGTGGTGGTGTCCACGATGGCGCCCAGCCCCTCGGGCAGACAGCGCGGAAGGTTGCCGGGGATGCCGCCGCCGGTGACATGGCAGTAGCTGTGGACGATGTGCCGTCCGGCCACCGCCAGGCAGTCCTGCGCGTAGATCCGCGTCGGGCGCAGCAGCGCGTCCCCGAGGGTTGACACCATGAGGCCGTGGTCGTCTTCCAGGTCGAGGCTGCACCGGTCGACGATCTTGCGCACCAGCGAGAACCCGTTGCTGTGCACCCCGGTGGACGCCAGCGCCACGATGTCGTCGCCACTCTGGACGCGGTGACTTCCGAGGAGCTTGTCCCTGGAGACCGCTCCCACCGCGAACCCC
>JACDBB010000024.1 GCA_013695145.1 Euzebyales bacterium | reverse complement strand
GGGGTTCGCGGTGGGAGCGGTCTCCAGGGACAAGCTCCTCGGAAGTCACCGCGTCCAGAGTGGCGACGACATCGTGGCGCTGGCGTCCACCGGGGTGCACAGCAACGGGTTCTCGCTGGTGCGCAAGGTCGTCGACCGGTGCAGCCTCGACCTGGAAGACGACCACGGCCTCATGGTGTCAACCCTCGGGGACGCGCTGCTGCGCCCGACGCGGATCTACGCGCAGGACTGCCTGGCGGTGGCCGGACGGCACACCGTCCACACCTACTGCCATGTCACCGGCGGCGGCATCCCCGGCAACCTTCCGCGGTCCCTGCCAGATGGGCTTGGCGCCATCGTCGACACCACCACGTTCGAGGTCCCGATGGTGTTCAGCATCCTGCAGCGCGCCGGTGGCATCACCGACGAACAGATGTGGCGCACCTTCAACATGGGCGCCGGAATGCTCGCCATCGTTCCCGACGGTCAGAGCATCGTCGACGCGTTCCGCGCCCGCGGGATCGACGCCTGGCGCTGCGGCGTGGTCACCGACACCGGCAGCGTCCGCCTGCACGGCCTCCCCGGCTAATCGCCGGCCGGGTTCCCCTCCCCACCACGCCGCCCTCGAGGACTTCCTGCGGGTCGTCGGGCGGAAGGTAACGCGGCTGCTGGTCAGCCGATCCAGAGACCGCGGAGGCGGCCGACGTCGGCGATGCGTCGCTCCGCGAACCGCTCGGCGGCGACGCTGGTTGGGATCCCGTCGACCTCTGCGAGGTGGAACACCTGCCGGAGGCGGTCGCCGATCTGGGTGACCCGCCGCTTCGTCCGTGCCGGGCTGTAGCCGTCAGGGTGAAGCTCGTCGCCAACCTGGATCAGCCCGCCCGCGTTGATGACGTAGTCGGGTGCGTACAGGACACCCGCGTCGTGCAGCGCCGCGCCGTGCTCCGCGGCGAGTAGCTGGTTGTTCGCCGCGCCGGCGATGACCTCCACCGACAGCTCGGGCAACGTCAGGTCGTTCACGACGCCACCGAGCGCGTTCGGACTGTAGATGTCGGCATCCACGGCGTGGATCTTGTCCACTCCGACGACGTCCGCGCCGGTGTGCTCAGCCGCCCAGGTGGTGGCGCCGTCGTCGACGTCGGCCACTGTGAGACGCGCCCCCTCGGCGTGGAGGTACTCGACCAGCGCTCGTCCGACCTTGCCGATGCCGGCCACGGCCACGTGCCGGTTCCCGAGGTTGTCGCTGCCCCACACCTGCTCGGCGCAGGCCTTCATGCCCACGTAGGCGCCGTACGCGGTCATGACCCCCGAGTCTCCTGAGCCGCCCTCCTCGAGGTCCGCGCCGGTGGCCCAGCGCGTCTCGCGCCCGACGATGGCCATGTCGTGGGTGTAGGTGCCCACGTCGCAGGCGGTGACGTAGCGCCCGCCGAGCGACTCCACGAACCGCCCGTACGCGCGCAGCAGCGCCTCGCTCTTGTCGGTCGCCGGGTCGCCCAGGATCACGGCCTTGCCACCGCCGAGGTCGAGCCCTGCGCAGGCCGCCTTGTAGGTCATCGCGCGTGACAGCCGCAGCGCGTCGACGAGCGCGTCCCGCTCGCTGGCGTAGGGATAGAACCGCGTGCCGCCCAGGGCAGAGCCGAGCCGGGTCGAGTGGATGGCGATGATGCAGCGCAAGCCGCTGCCCGGATCGTTGGCGTACACGACCTGCTCGTGGTCGCTCAGCAGGCTGAAGGGTCCCTCCATGGTTCCCGCTCCTATCGGTCCGGTGCGGCCACCTCCGGGTCTGTCAGGGTGACCGGATCGCTGCTGGCGCCTCGAGGGTCACCCGAGGACAACGCAAGCGCATTCAACCATGTCGGCGTCGTTGATCCCGGCGCCGAAGCTCGCGCTGGGCACGCTGGACCAGCCCGGGAGGTGGTCGCGACGCTGTGGGGAGTAGCCCGATCGGGTCACAGGAAAATCCCCCACGATGGGCATTACGCCTCCCCGGCAAAGCGGTTACGCTGTTGTCGGGTCACATATCGGACCTTCACGAAGCGCTCCGCCCCAAGGCGGTTTGCGGACCAACACCGAGGCCGCACGATGGCCACGAGGATAGGGACACAGGTGGATACGAGTAGTCGGGACCACGACGAGTTGCTGACACCTTCCGAGGTGGCCAAGCTGTTCCGCGTCGACCCCAAGACGGTGACCCGCTGGGCGAAGGCGGGGAAGCTGTCGTCGATCCGTACCCTCGGCGGCCACCGCCGTTACCGGGCGGAGGAGGTGCGAGGACTCCTGGACGCGCAGCGCACCGCGGCTGAGTAAGCCGCGCTAGCCGCCCGTTCGCGGCCCGGTCGTCGCGGGCAGTTCCGCGGGGCGGACGCTGATCGTACGCCGGCGCCCGCCGCGGACGATCTGCACGGCGATCGCCTGGTCGATCCGCTCGGCCGTCATCAGGCGTTGCAGGTCGGCCATGTCCTGCACGGTCGTGGCGTCGACGGCCACGACCAGGTCCTCCGGGCGGACGCCGGCCCGCGCGGCCGGGCTGTCGGTGACCACCGACACGACCTCGACGCCGCGCTCGGCGCCGCCGAGCATCCGTGCCGCGGGAGGAAGCGGCCTGGAGCCCCCGGCGACGCCCAGGTACGCGCGACGCACGCGGCCGTCTCGCACCAGCGCGGAGATGATGCTCTTGGTGGTCGCGTCCACCGGGACGGCGAGACCGAGGCCCTGCCCGATGCCGGGTCCGACCACGGCAGTGGAGACGCCGACCACGCGGCCCTCGCCATCGGCCAGCGCGCCGCCCGAGTTGCCGGGGTGCAGCGCCGCGTCGGTCTGGATCACGTTCTCGACGAGCCGCACGGCGCCGCTGCCGCCCGCGGCGATCGCCCGGCCGAGCGCGCTCACGACCCCAGCGCTAACCGATCCGGCGTAGCCCAGAGGGTTGCCCACGGCCACGACGAGCTGGCCCACGCGGAGGGTGGCCGCGTCTCCCAACTCGCCAGCGGCGAGATCGTCCGCGACCACCCGCAGGACCGCGAGGTCGGAGAGCGGATCCGCCCCCACAAGGGTGAACGGGAGCTGTCGGCCGTCCGAGAAGCTTGCGCTCCCGCCGGCCGCTGCACGTCGTCGACCGGCGACGACGTGGGCCGACGTCAGCAGGTAGCCGTCAGGCGCCAGGGCGACCGCCGAACCGGAGCCGACCGTGCGGACACCCCCGGCCACCGGAGCGGTGACGCGCAGGCTCGCCACCGAGGGCAGCACCTTCGCCGCGACGCGGGTCACGGTGCGGCTGTAGGCGTCGAGCGCGTCCACGTCGCGGCCGGCGCCCGTGCGCAGCGCGGTGCTCACGCCGAGCCTTCCTCGCTGACGCGCCCGAAGGACACGGCGACGGTGTGCTCCTCGGTGCCGCGCACGATCCCGAGGGTGAGCGACGCGCCCTCGTCGACCGCGGCGAGCGCCGCGAACAGCGCGTCGGCGTCGGCGACCGGCTGCCCCGCCGCCTCCACGATCAGGTCGCCTGCCCGGATCCCCGCGTCGGCCGCCGGCCCGTCGTCCTCGACGTCGCGCACGAGCAGTCCGTCGCGCGGGGCCAAGCCGACCGCGGCGCGCAACCGTGCGGCCATGTGTGCGGGTGCGAGTGCCAGCCCCAGACGTGGGCGTGCGGGCGACTCGCCCTGCTCGAGCGCACCGAGGCGATCCCTCAGCTCGGCATCGGCCGTCAGGGCAAGGTAGAACCCGTCGCCGAGCCGGTGGGTGTTGAGCCCGACCAGCCGTCCCTGCGAGTCGACGACGGGTCCGCCGGAGGATCCGCGAGCCAGCGGGGCGGTGTGCTCGATGCCCCCGCTGATGCGACGGCCGCGAGGCCCGCGAAACGTCCGCGAGACCGCCGAGACGGTGCCGAACGTGGTCCGTGTGCCGCGACCGCCGGGGTTGGCGACCGCGAAGACGACGGCGCCCTGACCGATCGGCTCGGCGCCGTCCCTCCAGGCGACCGGTTCGGTGCCCGCCGTGTCGACATCCAGGACCGCCAGGTCGCCGTCGACGTCGATCCCGGCGAGGTGGGCCGCCGCGGTCCGGCCGTCGTGGAAGGTCACGGTCACCTCTGCGCCGCGAACGTTGTGGGCGTTGGTGACGACGTGCCCGGCGCTGATGACCACGCCGGAGCCGCTGCCCCTCCCGGCGCCGACGCCGACGACAGCGGGACTGGTGCGCTCGGCGACGGCGCGAACGGCCGCCTCGAGCCCGTTGAGGACATCCATGGTGCGCTCCTTCACGCGAGTGGCTGCTGACTTGTCACTTGCAATATGCTAGTCGCTGGGGGACGCCGCTGCCACGTGGTCCCATTACCCTGGCAACGAGACGAGTCGCCAGCGAGCCGGGGAGGTGAGGAGCGTCGAGTCTCCACTGGCGGCCGCGGCCGCCCGGGTCGGCGACCGCTGGAGCCTGCTGCTGGTCGACGCGCTGCTCGATGGGCCGCAGCGGTTCAACGACCTCTCCCAGCGGGTGGTCGGGATCGCGCCCAACATCCTGTCCGGTCGTCTCAAGCAGCTGGAGGCCGACGGTCTCGTCGTGGCGACCCGCTACCGGGCGCGGCCGCCGCGCTATGCCTACGACCTGACGGCGGCCGGCCGTGATCTCGCCGGAGCGCTGCGCCTCCTTGCCGAGTGGGGCGCGGGCCATGCCAGCGCCGAACCGGTGCGCCACCAGGCGTGCGGCACCCCCGCCGAGCTGCGGTGGTACTGCCCGACCTGCGCGCGCGCGGTGGACGAAGCGGAGGCCAGCGACCTGCGCTGGGTATGACCCCGGGCGGCGGCGAGTGTCAAGGCCGCCCGGCGAGCCAGTCGCGCCGGTATGCCTGATACGGTCCCCGCGAGCCTGCCAGCGCGGCGGGCAACCCGTCCGGCGGCGGACCAGCTGGCGAAGGAGGCGACATGGGACTGGGCAGCAGCATCGTGGTCCCGGTCGTGAACCCGCAGTCGGCGGGTCCGTTGATGCGTTTCGCCGCCGTGCTCGCGGCCGCCGACGCGGGGATCGTCGTCCCCGTCACCGTCATGCGTCCAGACGCTCGACAGCGCGCCGTCGCGGACGCGCACGCCCTCGTGCAGCAGGCCGAGGTGCAGGTGGCTCAGGCGGGTGGCACGGCCCGTGGCGTCGTGACCGTGGCCGAGGTGACGGCCGAGGGTGTCCTGGAGGCAGTGGACGACCGCGAGGCGACGCTGGTGGTGATGGGTTGGCGGGGTGTGAGCTCGACGCACAACGTGTTCGGCGAGCTGATCGACTCGATCGTTGGCCGCTCGTCTGTCCCGCTGGCGGTGATCCGCCTCGGTCAGATGGTTCCGGCGCGGATACTGTTCCCGGTGTCGACCGAGCACCTGCTGCCTGCGGGCGCCCGTGGCATGCAGCTGGCGGGCGAGCTCGTGACGCGGTACCAGAGCTCGCGCTCCCTCCCGGTGGTCGTGCTGCGTGCCGGCAGCGCCCACGAGTCGCTGCCCGCGGAGGTCAGCGCCCTTGGCGACCGCGTCCATCACGACACGCGCCGCGTGGACCTGGCCGTCGGAGCGGTCTCCAGGCCCGATGACCTGATCGTGACACCCGTCGCGCCGACGACCTCAGGACTGCGCGCGGCGACGACCCATCTGGCGTGGGCGGCGCCTGAGGCCTCCCTGGTGGTGGCTGTGGACGTGGGGCCGCGCTCGGGGGACCTGGCCGAGGCCGTCGACCGCGCCGCCGAGCCGCCGCCGCCACCGGCCGCGCAGACGCCCGCGGCTCACCATCTGATCCGGGTCACGGTGTGGCCGCTCGGTGCCGAGCCGGTAGACGGTGAGCGGCTGGGCGCGCTGCTCGGCGACGTCGGGAGCGTCCGTGACACCGAGGAGGCCACGGAGGACGGCCGGGCCTGCGTGCGGGGCGCCGTCGATGTCCCTGCGGGGGACACCAACGCCGCGCTCGCGGTCGTGATGGACCGCCTGCACGAGGCCCGCGCGCTGCGTGGAGCGGAGATCCGCTACGACGTCGAGGGCTGACACGTGAATAGCCCTGAGCCCCTCGGGGTCGACACCGTGTCGAGATTCCTGCGCTATGCGTGGCTATTCCGACACAGTGTCGGACCAACCTGCGACAGGCGATTCTCACAATCGGAGGTGGTGGCGGTCGCGCAGCGACCGTCATGAGGGCTCACTCACTCACTCACCCGTGAATGCCGTGCGGCCTCAGAGCTCGTCGATGCGTAAGGCGACCAGCGCTACGTCGTCCGACAGCGGTCCATCGGTCATCGCCGCGACGATCGCGTCGCACAGCTCCTCGGGCCGCGCGCTGACAGGCGCGGCGTCGACCGCCGCCACCAGTCGGGCCAGCCCGGCATCCAGGCCGGCGTCGCGGCGCTCCACCAGCCCGTCGGTGTAGAGCAACAGCGTGTCACCCGGATGCAGCGACTCGGAGGCGTCGGTGCGCGGCTCCAGCTCGTCGAGCCCGAGGAGGAGCGATTGCCCGTCTTCGAGCAACCTGACGCTCCCGTCCGCGCTGCGCAGCACCGGAGGCAGGTGTCCGGCAGACGCGTATCGCAGGATGGCTCCCCCCTCGGTGCGCTCGATGCGCGCGCACAGTGCGGTCGCCAGCTCGGTGATGGCGAGCCCGCGGACCAGCCTGTCCACGCGATCGAGCACCTCCGCGGGGTCACCACCCTCCCATGCGTAGCCACGCAGCATGTGGCGCAGCTGGCCCATCGCGGCCGCCGCGCGCATGTCGTGGCCCATGACATCGCCGATGGTGACGCCGATCGCGCCGTCGGCCAGCTGCAGGATGTCGTACCAGTCCCCGCCGACATCGACGCCGCTGGAGCCGGGCAGGTAGCGGGCGGCCACCTCGGCGCCCTCCACGGCGTCGACCTCGGGCAGAAGGCTGCGCTGGAGCGTCTCGGCGATGTGCCGCTCGTGGGTGTACAGGCGTGCGTTGTCGACCGTCAACGCCGCTCGCCGGGCGAGATCCCGCGCCAGGCTGAGCTCCGGCTGGCCGTAGGGCTGGCGGGAGGAGCCCCGGACGAGCGTGAGGGCTCCCATGGTCTGGCGTCGGGCACGCAGCGGCACCACGATCGCCGATCCGGCGTCCACGCCCGCGCTGTGTTCGCCTGGCACCAGCCGGGCGGCTTGCGTTGCGCTGACCTCGCGCACCAACTCGGAGTCGTTGCCCGCCATGGCGGACGCCATCGCCGCGCTAGGACGGCCGCCAGCCGCTTCGATCCTTGCGTGTAGCAGCGCCGCAGCCGTGTCGTCGACGTGCGCGGCGAAGGTGCGCAGGGGACCCTCGGCCGGCTCGGCGAGGTGCACCAGGCACCAGTCGGCCAGCACCGGCACGACCACCTCGACCAACCGTTGCAACGCCTCATCGAGGTCGAGCGTCGCGACCAGCAGCGTCGTGGCATCGACCAACAGCCCCGTCTGCGCCTGGGCGGCCTCCGCGGCTGCGCGCGCACCCTCGGCATCGGCCCTCGCGGAGCGCTCGGCTGCGTAGGCGCGCTCGCGTCCCTGCTCGAGCAGCACCCGCGCGGTGACGTCGGTCTGGACGCCGACGAAGTGAGTGAGCTTCCTGTCCTCGTCCAGCACCGGGGAGATGGCGACCTCGTTCCAGAAGGCCGAGCCGTCCCTGCGGTAGTTGAGGACGGTCACGGTGGCCGGTTCCCGACGCGCGACCGCGTCGCGCATCCGCTCGCGCGTCTCCGGTTGTGTGCCCTCGCCCTGCAGGAAACGGCAGTTGCGTCCGGCGATCTCGGCGAGCTCGTAGCCGGTCATCCTCGCAAAGGCCGGGCTCGCCCACACCAAGGGGTTGTCGGGCTGGCTCGGGTCGCTGATCGTCAGGCTGATGTCGGTGGCGATCACGGCGCGCTCCAGCACGTCCCGCATGGGGGCATGCCCGGAGCTCGATCCGGGCTCACTGCTCGTCACGTTCCCGCCTTGTGTCGACACGTGGGGCGACAGCCTAGATGGTGGGGACCCGATGGGCGTCGGCTCTCACGGCGGTCGCGGCACGACTGTCGCGAGTACCATGCAACGGTTTCCGGCGGCCGGCGCGCGCTGCTCGAGCGGGCCACGCGCGTGCGAGCGGCGCTCCTCGCGGAATGGGTCGGCGAGTGGAGTCCCGCCGACGTCACCGTGCTGGCGCAGCTGGTCGAGCGCCTCGCCGACGCCGTGTTCTCCACCGACTCGGCGGCCGCCGCCGGGCCTGCCCTGGTCGCATCGGAGGGCCCGTGACGGGCACCTCCGCGGCGCCGATCGACCTGACGCACCGGCAGATCCTCGTGATCTTCGGTGCGCTGTCCACCGCCATGCTGCTGGCGGCGCTCGAGCAGACGATCGTGGCCACGGCGCTGCCGACCATCGTCGGCGAGCTCGGCGGGCTCCGGCAGCTCTCCTGGATCGTCACCGCGTACCTGCTGACCGCGACGGTCTCGGTGCCCCTGTACGGCAAGGTGAGCGACCTGTTCGGGCGCAAGCTGCTGTTCCAGCTCGCGATCGTCGTGTTCGTCCTCGGCTCGCTGGCGTGCGCCGCGTCGCAGTCCATGGGGCAGCTGGTTGCCGCTCGCGCGCTGCAGGGAGCCGGCGCGGGCGGGCTCATGGCCATGGCCCAGACGATCATCGGGGACGTCGTCTCGCCGCGGGAGCGCGGGCGGTACATGGGGTACATCGGCGCCGTGTTCGGCGTGTCGAGCGTCGCCGGCCCGTTGCTCGGCGGTTTCTTCGTCGACCAACTGACGTGGCGATGGGTCTTCGGGATCAACGTGCCACTCGGCCTGCTCGCCCTGGTCGTGACCCAGCGCGTCCTGCGTCTGCCCGCCGTCCGGCTCAGGCGCAAGATCGATTACGCAGGCGCCGCCCTGCTGACTGCTGGCGCGGCGTCACTGCTGCTGGTACTGGTGTGGGGCGGTCAGTCCTACAGCTGGGCCTCGCCGACGATCTTGGGACTGGGCGCGTTGGCGGCGGTCTCGCTGGTGCTGTTCGCACTGGTCGAACGCAACGCCCAGGAGCCGATCCTGCCGCCGGAGCTGTTCCGCGAACGGGTCTTCGCTGTGGCGACGATGCTCGGGTTCATCGTCGGGGCGGCGATGTTCGGTTCGATCATCTACCTGCCCCTGTTCCTGCAGGTCGTGACCGGCGTCTCCGCGACCGACTCGGGTCTGCTGCTGACCCCGCTGATCGGCGGCCTGCTGGTGACCAGCATCGCGTCGGGTCGCCTCATCACCAGATCGGGGCGCTACAAGGCGTTCCCGATCCTCGGAACCGCCGTTCTCGCGATCGGCCTGGCCTGCCTGTCCACGATGGACACGGCCACCACGACAGGCCAGGTCATCGGCTTCATGGTCGTCGTCGGCGCCGGCATCGGCCTGGTCATGCAGGTGCTCGTCCTCGCGGTCCAGAACGCTGTTCCACGACGGCATCTCGGCACTGCCACCTCGGCGACGCAGTTCTTCCGGTCGATCGGAGGGACGGTCGGCGTCGCGACCTTCGGCGCGCTGGTCAACGCGCGCCTGACCTCCCGCCTCGCGCTCCTGGACCTGCCGGGTGGGATCGAGCCGCGGACGCTGCTGTCGAGTCCCACCGAGATCGGCCGGCTGCCGGCCGCCCTGCGCGGCCCACTTCAGATGGCGATGGCAGAGTCGATCACCGGGGTGTTCGCGCTCGCCGTGCCCCTGGCGGTCGTCGGGTTCGCGCTGGCCTGCCTGTTGCGTGAGGTTCCTCTGCGCAACAGCGTCCACGCTCCGGACAGTCCCGCCGCCAGCGCACCGGCCATGGTGGCGCCGCCCGCCGCGTCTGACGGCGACGGTCTCGGCGCACCGTCGTGGTCCGCGCCCGGCCTCGAACCTGGCAGGATGCGCTGCGACCGCCGCATCCGCTGACCCCGAGGACCCGCCTTGGACGTCCTGATCGTCGTGCTGGTGGCCGTCGCAATGGCGGTCGGTCTGGTCGGGACGGTTCTGCCCGTCCTGCCCGGCCTAGTCCTGATCTGGCTCGCGGGCCTCGCCTACGGGCTGGGCGCCGGCTTCGACGCCACCTGGGTGCCGTTCGCGATCATGAGCGTCCTGCTCGTCATCGGCTACGCCGCATCCGTGGCGCTGCCGGGGGCCAAGGGGGCGGCCGCCGGAGCGCCGCGCAGCACGCTCCTGTCCGGCGCGGCGGGGGCGATCGTCGGGTTCTTCGTGATCCCGGTCGTGGGGATCGTCGTGGGCGGCGTCGGCGCCACCTACCTCGCGGAGCTGTCCCGCACCGGCGACCGAGACGCGGCGTGGCGCTCCACCAAGGCGGTGCTGGTCGGTTTCGGCCTCTCCGCCCTCGCCGAGCTCGCGGCCGGTCTGGGCATGGTGGTCGCCTGGATCTCCTGGCTCTTCGCGGGTTAGCGAGTCGCGAGGGAACAGCCGCTGCCCGGTGCCTGTTGCAGCCGGCACGAGGACCCTTGAGACCGCTCGGGCTGGGGCGGAAGGTCACGGGGAGATCACCATGAGCACCGCCGCCGCCGCACCGTCCGGTATCGCGTGGGGCACTCCCGCGGCTCGCTGGGTGCTCGGCGCCACCGTCGGCGCGTCGGGCCTCGCGTTCCTCGACGCCACGACCGTCAACGTGGCCCTGCCGGCGATCGGCGCCGAGCTCGGCGCGACGGTGGCCGACCTGCAATGGACCGTGAACGCCTACACCCTGTCGCTGGCGTCGCTGATCCTGATGGCCGGCTCGCTCGCGGACCGCTACGGGCGCCGCAAGGTGTTCCAGATCGGCATCGCGTGGTTTGCGGTGGCGTCGCTGCTCTGCGGCGTCGCGCCGACCACGGGCACGCTGGTCGCGGCGCGCGCTCTGCAGGGCGTCGGCGGCGCGCTGCTGACACCGGGGAGCCTCGCGATCCTGCAGGCGTCGTTCGTCCCGGGCGACCGGGCGCGCGCGGTCGGCGCGTGGTCGGGGCTGAGCGGGATCGCGGCGGCGATCGGACCGCTGCTGGGCGGCTGGCTGATCGGCGTGGGGTCATGGCGGGCCATCTTCCTCATCAACCTCCCCGTCGCGGCGGTGGTGCTGTGGGTGACGGCGCGACACGTCCCGGAGAGTCGCGCGGACGCCCCGGCGGCACGGTTCGACATCGCGGGCGCGGTGCTCGGCGCCGTGGGGCTCGGTGCGGCGACCTGGGCACTCATCGCCGCGGGTGAGCGGGGACCCTCCCCGCTGGTGCTGGCCGCGGGGGCCCTCGGCGTGGTCGCGCTCGTGGCGTTCCTGGTCGTCGAGCGGCGCACCCATGCTCCCCTCGTGCCGCTCGAGCTGTTCGCGTCCCGCCAGTTCAGCGGCGCGAACATCGTGACGTTCGCCGTCTACGGCGGGATGGGCGGGCTCTTCTTCCTGCTCGTGGTCCATCTGCAACAGGTGGCCGGCTACTCGCCGCTCCTGGCCGGCACCGCGCTGGTCCCGGTGACGGTGCTGATGCTGCTCCTCTCGGCGCGCGCCGGCGCCCTGGCGGAGCGCATCGGCCCACGCCGGCCGATGACGTTCGGGCCGCTGGTGATGGCGGCCGGTATGGTTCTGACGGTGCGAGTGGGTCCCGATGCGTCCTACCTCACCACGGTGCTGCCCGCCATGGTCGTCTTCGGGCTGGGTCTGTCCGCGACGGTGGCGCCGTTGACGGCCACCGTCCTGGCCGCGGCCGACCCGCGGCTGTCCGGTGTCGCGTCCGGCGTCAACAACGCGGTGTCGCGCAGCGCGGGGCTGCTCGCGGTCGCGGTCCTGCCGGTCATCGCCGGCCTCACCGGCGACGCCTTCCAGGATCCGGTGCTGTTCGCGGCCGGCTTTCGAGTGGCGATGCTCGCCAGCGCCGCCGCCGTCGCGCTGGGCGGATTGCTCGCCTGGGTCACGATCCGCGACGAGCTCCGCGACGGTCGGCCCGCCTGCGACCAGTCCGGGGTCGCCCGCCGCAGCCACTGCGCCGTGGACGGTTCCCCGATCGACCCGGGTACCTCGCCGGTGGGGTGACACCCGGTGCGCCGCGCCGGCGTCGCCACCCGCTCTCGGGGCTGATCTGGCTCAGCAGCGTGCGGGCTCCTAGCAGGGCTTCGGCTTGCGCCGGTCAACGGGCGTGATAGACCTGCGCTCCGCGGCGCCCACCGCCAGCGGTCGCCCAGCAACCCCAAACGGTACGTGACCGTCGAGGAGATCCAGACATGGGCCGGTACGTGGCCTTCCTCCGCGGAATCAACCTCGGCAAGCGCCGCGTCACCGGCGAGCAGCTCTGCACCGCTTTCCGAGGCCTCGGCTTCAGCGATGTCCACAGCTTCCTCGCCAGCGGCAACGTCGTCCTCGCTGCCGACGGCGACAACGACGTCCACGAGATCTCCTTGTGCATCGAGACGGGTCTACAGGCCGCACTCGGCTACCCGGTGCTGACCTTCCTGCGCACCGAGGCGCAGCTCGGAGAGATCGTCGCCCGGGCTCCCTTCTCGCCCGCCGAGCTCGACCGGTCGGCCGGCAAGCTCCAGGTGATCGTGCTTCGCGACGAGCCGACCCGTGATCAGACGGCCGCTGCGCTCGAACACGCCTCCGACGACGACCGCCTGGCGCTCCTCGGCGGCGAACTGCACTGGCTGCCGGCCGGCAACATGTCGCAGAGTGAGCTGGACCTGGATGCCCTCGCCCGGCTGCTCGGCCCGACCACCATCCGTACCACCAACACCATGGCGCGCCTGCACGCGAGGTACTTCGCCGAGGGTTCGCCCTGACCGGCCCGGGAGCCGGACCTCGCCGTCCGCGATCGCGGCTTCGAGTTCGGCGCGGGTGGGACGCCATAACCTGGGCCGGTGCCACCCGTTCCCGGACGGCAACGGCCGCACCGGGCGGTCGCTGGTCCACGCGCTGCTCCGGGCCAAGCGCGTCACCCGCAACGTCACGGTGCCGGTGTCCGCCGGGCTGCTGACGAATGTCGAGAGCTACTTCGACGCCCTGACCACCTACCGGCGAGGTGACCCGGGTGCGATCGTGGCACGGTTCGCCGAGGCGGCGTTCCGGGCGGTGGGCAACGGACGCCAGCTCGTGAGCGATCTCCGCGGGACCCGCGACGCCTGGGAGGAACGGATCCGCGCTCGCCGCGACGCCACCGAATGGAAGATCGCCGATCTGCTGGTCCGCCAACCGGTCATCGACAGCCCGATGGTCCAGCGCGAGCTGGGGGTCAGCGCCACGAACGTCAACAAGGCGATCGACCGCCTCGTCGACAGGGGGGTGCTGCAGAAGGTCAGCGCCACCAGCGGTACCGTCGATGGGCCGCGTCCGAGGCACTCGAGGCCTTGGACGCCTTCGCCGAGCGGGCCGCACGCCGGTCCCCCGGTCGCTGACCTCCCGCCTCTCACCATCATGACCACCAACCAGCGCACGGCAACGACTCGCCGGCGCAGCGCCGCTGGCGCGCGGCGCGGTTCTGTCGGCTGGTGGAGCGCACTCGCTGACGACCGCACGCCGGAGCGTGAACGCAGCCCAAGGCGGGTACACAACGGCGTCATGGGCGCGCGCCAGGGGTCGGACAGCAGCACTCGCCGAGCGATCGCCGGCGGCCTCGCCGGCTCCGGCGCCACGGTGGTCATGAGCGCGTTCATGTGGGCGGCCCAGCGGCTCGGGGTGATGGGGGAGCAGCCTCCGAGGCGGATCACACGCGGGACCCTGCGGCGTGGTGGGGTGCGGCCGCGTGACGGTGATACCGAGCGGGCCCTCTCGTCGGCGGCGCACCTGGGGTTCGGCGCGACGTCCGGTGCCCTCTACGCGGTCGTGGCTCCTCGCACCCTTCGTGGATGGCGGCGCCTCGGCTTGGGCGTGGGGTACGGCCTGACGGTGTGGGCGGTCGGCTACAAGGGTTTGCTGCCCGCGGCGCGCCTCATGCCCGAACCAGAGCACGACCGGCCGGGGCGCCCGACGGCGATGATCGCCGCGCATGTGGTGTACGGGGCGGCGCTCGCCGCGCTGCTGCGCCGCGAGCGCCCTCGTAGCGCGCTGCTAGGCGGTCAGGCTGGCTGAGGCCCATCGTGGCTGGTCGTCGCGGCGTGGCTGCCGTGCCACTCGAGGGACAGGATCGTCGCGTCGTCCTGGAGGGTGCCCCCCTGGTGCGCGAGGATCTCCTTCGTCAGCCGGCGGACGGTCTCCGTCGGCGGGAGCCCGGCGGTGTTGGCGCGGATCAGGAGGTCCACAAGGCGCTCCTCGCCGAAGAACTCGCCCTCGGATGATCGCGCCTCGATCACCCCATCGGTGAAGAACAGCAGCCGGTCTGACGGTTCGAGCTTGTGCTCCGCGACCTCGCCCGCCCAGCCGCCCACACCGGCAGGCACGTTGGGAGCGCCGGTCAGCGGCCCCACGAGCTTGTTGCCGCGAATCAGCAGCGGCGGGGGAAGGCCGGCGTTGAGCCAGCACAGCCGGCCCGTCTCGAGCTCCAGCTGCACGAGCTGAGCGGAGACGAACCGGTCCTCCTCGAAATGCCGCGAGATCGTCTCGTCGAGCGCCGCGTAGGTCTGCGAGAGGTCGAGTCCGTGGCGCCGGCTGTGGCGGTACACGCCGATGGCCACCGACGCGAGCAGGGTCGCCTCGAACCCGTGGCCCATGGCGTCGATGAGCGCCACATGCAGCAGGTCCCCGTTGACGGCGTAGTCGAAGGTGTCACCGGCGATGCGCTCGCTCGGTTCGAGCTGGCCCGACAGCGACACGCGCTGGTTGGCGTAGGACAGCGGAGGGAGCAGCGACCATTGGATCTCCGCGGGGAGCGTCAAGGGCTTGTCCCGCCGCGCCAGGTTGACCGCGTCACCGTAACGGTCGGTGCTGATCAGCAGTTCGGCGGCGAGGATGGCCAGCTGGCGATACGAGGCACGGGCGGCGTCGTCGAGGGTGTCGACGGTGAGCTCGAAGACCCCGATCCGGGTGGCGCCGGACAGCAGCGGCAGCCACAGGCTGGCTCCGGTCCTCTCGTGCGGCTCGACCGGCTCGGTGGTCCAGAAGGCTCGACCGCCAACGGTGGTGTCGACGTCGAGGCGATCGCGCGCGGGCACGTCCTCGCCGCCCAGCGGCACGAGCGTCTGCTGGTCGTGGTCGACGACGTACAGCACGGCCTCCTGCGCGCCCATCCGCCGCGCCGCTGCGGCCACGAGGCATGGGATCGCCTCCGGGGGTTCATTGCGCGAGCGGTCGAGCAGATCGCCGAGCACCGAGTCGGCGGGCACACGTGGCGACCAGGGGGGACCGGAAGAGTCGGTCATCCGTCGGAGGTTACCCGTGCCGGTCACGGCCGGCCTGCGCCCGGATGATCCGCTCCTGCTCCTGCTGGTGCTCGACGCAGTAGCGGGCCTCGGGGCGCAGCTCCAGGCGCTCATCGTCGATGGGGCGGCCGCAGACCTCGCAGTGGCCGTAGGTTCCCTCGTCGATGCGCCCCAGCGCCGCGCGGACGTCCTCCAGGCGCTCCTGGCCCTGCTCGCTGACCGACGCACGGGTCTCGCGATCCGCCAGGTCGGAGGCGGCGTCGGCGGGGTGCTGGTCCGCCGGGCTCTGCGTCGAGCCGGCTCCGTCAGCGGTGTCCTCGCCCCGGTCCTGAGCATGCTGGCCTGCCAGCATGCCCTCGATGCGATCCTCTTCCTGCCGCAGGAGGCCCCGTGCGCGTTCAGCATCCATCACGATCCCTCGGTCGAAGCGGGCGATTCTTCGGTGTCCGTAGCCGCAAGAACGGTCCGTTGTGGACCGCCGCATCCGATCGTAACGGGCCTGCGGGCCCGAGCGCTCCCCGCCACCGGATGGACGGGCGCGCAGGGCGAGGGGTATCCTCCCGAGGCATGGCGTGATCGCGCCCACCTCCGGTCAGGTAGCTCAGTTGGCAGAGCGCGCGCCTGAAAAGTGCGAAGTCGGCGGTTCGACCCCGCCCCTGACCACCCACCCCCCGAAAGCGCCCGGACAGCCCCCGTCCGGGCGCTTTCGCGTTCAGGCCCTCTCGCTGATCGCGTCGAGCAGCCGATCGCACGCCTGCTCGCAACGGCGGCACGCCTCGGCGCACAGGCGGCAGTGCTCGTGGCTGTGGCGCTCGCACTCGTCGGCGCAGCTCGCGCACACGGTGCGGCACGCTGCCAGCACCGCTCGGGTGACGTTGGCGTCGTACTCCGTCTGGCGTGACAGCACGCGACCGGTCGCCGCACACACATCGGCGCAGTCGGCGTCCAGCCGGATGCACTTCGCCATGTGGTCGACGGCCTCCTCGGACAGGCACGCGTCCCCGCAGGCCGTGCACGCCTGGGCACAGTCCACGCAGGCCTCGATGCAGGACGCGAGCAGATCCTTGTCGACGTTGAACGAGCGCGGGTAGGTATCGAGCATCTGCTGCACGTTGCTCATGCGGAACCTCCTCCTGGACGGTCTCACAACTTGCCGAGCGGCTTCCTTCCCGGCCGCGACTTCCAGCAACATCGCCGGCGCAGCGGGCCGAGGGCGCCCGCTGCTGCGCTGCTGGTGACGGTCTCCGGGGAGTCTGCCGGGCCAGTCACGCGCTGACCGGCGACGGTATAGGGTCGCCTGCCTCGGCCACGGAGCCGCGCTCAAGCCTGATCGGAGACCCGCATGGCCGACGCGTTTCAGGTCGCGCTGTCGACTCTCGCTGAGGTGGGCGCGACCGGCAGCGTGTTCGAGATCCTCCAGCAGGCCAGCGACGCCTCAGTCGATCTCCTGTCCGCCGACTCGGTGGGTGTGCTGCTCGCGGACGTCTCCGGCGACCTGCGCTATGCGACCTCGACCGATCCGACCGCCGCCGAGATCGAGCGCCTCCAGATCACGCTCGGCGAGGGTCCATGCATCGATGCCTACGCGCTGGCCAGCGTGCTCGCCATCCCCGATCTCTGCGACGCGTCGGACCGGTACGCCAGGTTCGCCCCGGCCGCTGCCGCCACCGGCATACGGGCGATGCTGACCCTGCCGCTACGCCATGAGAGCGGCGCGATCGGAGCGTTGAACCTGATGTGGCGCACTCCCGGTCAACGGTCGGACGCGGAGCAGGCCACCGTCCGGCTGTTCGCCGACCTGGCCACGGCCTACGTCGTCAACCGCCGAGCGGTGGACCGCAGCACGACGCTGGCCGCGCAGCTGCAAGAGGCGCTCGAGACCAGGGTGCTCATCGAACAGGCCAAGGGCCGGATCGGCGAACGGCTCGGCATCGGTCCCGAAGCCGCCTTCGAGCTGCTCCGTCGCCATGTGCGCAGCCGCAACCTCAATCTCCACGAGTTCGCCGAGGAGGTGGCGGCGGGCAGAGCGATGGTCTCGCCGCCGGACTAGCCACCCGGCGCCGGGAGCGTTGTGTTGGTCCGGCGAGCGTGCCGAACCTGGCGCCGAAGGCGGCGCCCGAGCCGACGAGTCCATGCAGTGCGACGGTTGCTCTGTCGTCTGTGCCGCCCCCGCGCTGAAGGGTTCGGACCGACAGCGGCCCGGCGGTCGAGTGCTCGCCGCCGCCTGGCTCCCAGCCGCGCACCGCCGGAGAGGTGGCGTGGCGCCAGGCCCACACCGCGCCCAGCGCCGATGCCCCGCGCCCAGGGCCACCCGGCCGCCGGAACCCTCAGGCGGCGTGCGGATGCAGGACCACCTTCGAGTAGCCTTCCTCGCGGTTGTCGAACCGCTCGTAGGCGTCCGGGGCCTCATCCAGCGGCAGCTCCTTGGACACCACGAAGCTCGGCTTGGCCCGCCCGCTGATGATCATGTCGCGCAGCTGCCGGTTGTAGGACTTGACGTTGGCCTGGCCGGTGCCCATGCGCAGGCCCTTCTCGAAGAACTTGCCGATCTCGAACAGCAGCCGGCCTTCGGCGGCGTCCTCGTTGGGGGCGCCCGGTTCGGAGGGGACGTAGAGCCCGACCACACCGATCTTGCCGGTAGGACGCACCGTCCGGAAGAGGTTGTTGAGCACGATCGCGGGCTGCTCCTCCCCCTCGGAGACCGTGGCCTGGTAGCCGACCGCGTCGATGCCCTTGTCGGTGCCCTCGCCGCCGGTCTGCTCGGTGATCGCCTCGATCGGGTCGACCTCGGAGAAGTTGACACCGACGGCGCCGATGTCCTCGGCGAGCCGGAGGCGGCTGGGCACGCGGTCGACGACGAAGACCTTGGCCGCGCCCCGCAGGATCGCCGAGTAGGCGGCCACGAGCCCGACGGGGCCGCCACCGTAGACGGCGACGCTCTCGCCGGGGCTGACCTCCGCCATCTCGGTGGCGTGGTAGCCGGTCGGGAAGATGTCGGCAAGCATGGCGAAGTCGGTCTCGTGCTCGTCCCCTGGCGGCAGCTTCAAGCCGTTGAAGTCCGCGAAGGGGACCCGCAGGTACTCCGTCTGGCCGCCCGTGTACGGGCCCATCGACACGTAGCCGTACGCGCCGCCGGCGAAGCCGGGGTTGACCGTCAGGCAGAAGCCGGTCTTGTCGCGCTCGCAGTTCTTGCAGAAGCCGCAGGCGACGTTGAAGGGCAGACAGATGCGGTCGCCCTCGGACAGGCTCGCGACCCCCGATCCGACCGCTTCGACGATGCCCATGTCTCGTGCCCGAAGACGATGCCGGGCTCGGCGCCGGTCCTGCCCTCGTACATGTGGAGGTCGGAGCCACAGATCGCAGCCGTCGTGATCCGGATGACCACGTCGGTGGGGTCTTCGATCCGCGGATCCTCGACCTCCTCGACGGCGACCTTGTGCGGTTCCTCGTAGACCACGGCCTTCATCTGGCGCTCCTCGTTAGCGGATGGGCTCACCACCCTCCCTACCGTGAGTCGAGCGGCTCCGAACGGTCGGAGCACGGCGGTCGCGGCGGGAACGGTGATCGAGACGGCCGCTGGGAAGGCTTCCGGCAAGGCTGCGGCAACCTATGGCGAGCAAGGAGCGAGGACGGCATGATCCAGACCTACGACGTCGTGGTGATCGGCGCCGGACCTGCTGGCGAGAACGCGGGCGCGGTGGCCGCCGGCCACGGCCTCAGCGCCGCGATCGTCGAACGGGAGCTGGTCGGCGGCGAGTGCTCCTACTGGGCGTGTATGCCGAGCAAGGCGCTGCTGCGGCCCGGCGAGGCGCTCGCCGCCGCGCGGCGCGTGCCCGGCGTCCGCGAGGCCATCACCGGTGAGCTGGACGTGGATGCCGTGCTGGCGCGCCGCGACAAGCTGGCCTCCGGATTCGACGACGCCGGCCAGGTCGAGTGGCTCGAGAGCACCGGACTGACGCTGGTACGTGGCCACGGCCGGCTGGCGGGTGAGCGCACCGTCGAGGTCACCGCCGACGACGGCACCGTGCGCACGCTGGTTGCCGGCAAGGCCGTGATCGTCGCGACGGGCACCGGCGCAGCGGTTCCGCCGATCGACGGGCTGCCCGACGTCCGCACCTGGGACAACCGCGAGATCACCACCGCCAAGGAGGTGCCCGAGCGGCTGATCCTGCTGGGCGGCGGGGTCGTCGGGGTCGAGATGGCCCAGGCATGGCGCTGGCTTGGCGCGCGCGAGGTCACCATCGTCGAGATGGAGGACCGGCTCCTGGCGACCGAGGAGCCGTTCGTCGGCGAGGAGCTGGCAGAGGCGTTCACTGAGCTCGGCATCGACGTGCGCACCGGCGTCGAGCTCACCAAGGTCCGCCGTGACGGCGATGACGCGCCCATCGTGGCGACGCTCGGGGATGGCAACGAGCTGACCGCCGACGAGCTGGTCGTCGCCGTCGGACGGCGCCCGCGCACCGACGACCTGGGCCTTGACACGGTCGGGTTGGAGCCGGGCGAGTCGATCGCGGTCGACGATCAGCTCCGCGCCACCGGCGTGGACGGCGGATGGCTGTACGCGATCGGCGACGCCAACGGGCGCAACCTGCTCACCCACATGGGCAAGTACCAGGCGCGACTGGCCGGCGACCACGTCGCGGGGCGTGAGGTCGAGGCGTGGGCCGACCACCGCGCGATGCCACGCGTGGTGTTCACCGACCCGCAGGTCGCTGCGGTCGGGTTGACCGAGGCGCAGGCCGTCGAGGCGGGCCCGACGGTGCGCACCGTCTCGTACGGCACCGGCGGCGTCGCCGGCGCCGCCACATTGGGCGAGGGCGTCGGTGGCACCAGCAAGCTCGTGATCGACGACGAGCGCGACGTCATCGTGGGCGCCACGTTCACCGGCCCGACCGCCGGCGAGCTGCTGCACGCGGCGACCATTGCGATCGTCGGCGAGGTGCCGATGTCGCGCCTGGCGCACGCCGTCCCGTCGTTCCCGACGGTCAGCGAGGTGTGGCTGCGGCTGCAGGAGGAGGACACAGGAGGTTCGTGACGCGGCTGCTCACCGGCGCCTCAGCTCCACTGGCTCTCCCACTCGCGCATCTGCTCGATCTCGGACTCCTGCTCGGCGACGATGCCCTCCGCCAGATCCGCGACCTGCGGGCTCTGCCCATCGGCCAGCACGTCCTGCGAGGACTCGATGGCGCCCTCGTGATGGCGGATCATCATGTCGATGAACATCAGGTCGAACTCTTCGCCTTCGGCGGTCATGAGGGACTGCATCTCGGAATCGTCCATCATCCCGGCCATGCCGCCGCCGCCCTGATCCATGCCGTCCATCCCGTCCATCCCGGTCGGGGCGGGCCGCTCGCCGGCGTCGGTGAGCAGTTGCCGCATGGTGTCGATCTCTTCGTTCTGGCTGGTGGTGATCTGTTCGGCCAGGGCGTTCAGCTCGGGACGGTCAGTGCGATCAGGGACTATCCGGGCCATCTCAACGGCTTGGGAATGGTGCGGGACCATGCCCTCGAGGAAGGTCACGTCGGCGTCGTTGAGATCGATGTCGTCCGGTGCGTCTGTGGCGGTCGTGTCGCCGCAGGCGGTGAGCAGCAGTGCCGCGATGACTGTCAGTGCGGTCAGGATGAATCGGTACGGGAGCGTGCGTGCATGCATGGTGGTGTTCCTCCTGAGGTGTTAATGAGACTAACCCGGCGGGGGCCGGGTGGGTCGGCTCAGGGCGCGTGAGCGATGCCGCGCCGGGCCGGCCTCTAGATCAGGAGGCGGATGCCGCTGCCGGCAGCGCAGACAGGCGGTCGGTGGGACAGCGCCGTCGCGGGGCGGATCCGGTTGGCGACTGTCTGGGCTTGGTGCGTGAGTCCCGTCATTGCGGCAGTCGCCAGCCGGAGCGTCCTCCCCGCATGAAGCGCCGCCGTGACCACGAGGATCGTCAGGCAGGTGGCGAGCATCGCGTGCGCGCCGCTCTCGTCGTCATGGCTGTCATGGCTGTGCTCACCGTGCGGCACCGTCGCGGCGGCCGCGGCCGGCGTCGCGGCTGGGTGCAGCGCCTCGGCGAGGTCGTGACCGTGCAGCATCCACAGGTGTGCGATCAGCAGCCCGGACAACGTGAACAGCAGCAGCCTTGGCGCGCGGTGGGCGACGGACATGTCCCTAACGTAGCGTCGTCCCACCAGGACGCCGCGCCGGCGACGGCCCCCGATCCGGGCCGCATGGCGGTCGTGTCCACCCTGGCGGCGTCCTCTACGGTGGACCGATGACCGTGACGCGCTCGCTCCTGCTGTTCCTGCTGGCTGCGATCGCCGAGATCGGTGGAGCGTGGCTCGTGTGGCAGGGGGTGCGCGAGCACCGTGGCCTGCTCTTCATCGGCGCCGGTGTCGCCGCCCTCGGCGCCTACGGCTTCATCGCGACGCTGCAGCCCGAGTCGAGCTTCGGGCGCATCCTGGCCGCATACGGCGGGATCTTCGTCGCGGGCTCGCTCGCGTGGGGCGCGGCGATCGACGGGTTCCGGCCGGACCGCTACGACCTGATCGGCGCTGCGCTGTGCCTGCTGGGTGTCGCGGTCATCATGTACTCCCCGCGCGGGGCTGGCTGACCCACCACGCGTGGGTCCCTCACACGGCCGCGGCGGGCCGCCTACGCGAAAGCGCCCCGCCTGCGGTGAGCATTCACGTAGGTGCGCGCGCCTGGGCGTTGGGGTTGACCCTGCGCCGCCTGCCCGCCGAGACGCGCCGAACAGGAGGGGCGCGGACTGCGCCTGTCGCGGCTGCCGGCCCGGCGTCCGAGCAACCCACGAGCCGCAGGAACAAGCACGGTGAGAAGAAGGACGCGACGCCTGCCGCGGCCTGGGCACGCCGGCGCTTCAACACGACGACGACCGAGGCCGCGCCGTGACGGATCGCCCCGAGGCGCTGTTCGTCTGCGTCCACAACGCCGGGCGCAGCCAGATGGCCGCCGCTCTCCTGGACCACCACGGCGTCGGACGT
>JACDBB010000023.1 GCA_013695145.1 Euzebyales bacterium | reverse complement strand
CCGGTGGCGCGTTCGTTCGCCGTCGACGAGGAGTTGGAGCAACCGTGGACGCACTGACCGTCGGCGTGGTCGTCGTGCATGTGATCGCCTCCGGCCTCCTCATCATGTTCATCCTGCTCAAGTCCGGGCGGGGCGGCGGGCTGTCCGACATGTTCGGCGGCGGCGCCATGAGCTCCATGAGCGGCTCGACCGTTGTGGAGCGCAACCTCGACCGGCTCACCGTCGTCACCGGCGTCGTGTTCGCGATCACCACGATCGTCCTCTCCCTGCGCCTCGTGAGCTGACCCGGACGAGTCACCGCATGCTGCGGCCCCTCGTCGTCGCGCTCGCGCTGCTGCTCGGGCTGATCGCATGTGACCGCACGCCCGCGGCGGCGCCGCCGGCCACGCCCGGCCCTGACCTCACGTCGACGACCGGTCTGGCGACACCGGCAAGCCCTGAGCCGACGCCGACGGACCGAGCGGCACCGACGTTGCGGTACGCCATCGCCGAGCCCGCCCAGCTGGTGCCCATCGACGCGGTGTCGCCCGAGGAGAAGCTGGTCGTCGACACCCTGTTCGACTCCTTGACGCGGCTCGGGCCGAACATGATGGCCCGCCCTTCCGCGGCGACCGAGTGGGAGGCGTCGGATGACGCCCGGGTGTGGCGGTTCACGTTGCGGGCGGGCGCGGCGTTTCACGACGGCAGCCCGGTCACCAGTGGCGACTTCGCGTTCGCCTGGAGCCAGGCGGCCGCGACGGGAAGGGCGGGGTTCCTGCTCTCCGACGTTGAGGGGTACGCCGACGTGGCGGCTGGCGCCGCCGAAACGCTCACCGGTGTGCGGGCCGTCGACGACCTGCGGTTGGAGGTGCGCCTGGCCCGCCCCAGGGGAGACCTCCCCGTGATCGTGGCGCACCCGGCGCTGGCCCCGCTCGCGACCGCTGCGTGGCGGGCCGACGAGGCGGCCTACCGCCGCGCGCCGGTCGGCAACGGCCCCTTCTCCGCGGCGGAGGACCGGGCACCTCGCCAGTTCCTGCGGGTGCAGGCGTTCCCGGGGTGGCGAAACGGCGAGCGGCCCGCCGAGCTCGACGAGGTGCTGTTCCAGTTCCTGGACGCCGAGACGGCCTACCTCGCTTTCCAGCAGGACCGGCTGCAGGTCGGCCCGCTGCCGCGCGAGGCGCTCGACGCGGCGCAGGCTGCGTACGGCACCTCGGTGGACGGCTACCGCGGCCCCGGGGTGCTGCAGGGCGTCACCCCGTCGGTCTACTTCCTCGGCTTCAACGTGCGCCAGCCGCCCTTCGACGTCCCGGACGTCCGGCGAGCGATCAGCCTCGCCCTCGACCGGGACGCCATGGCGGCCGCCGTGCAGGGCGCCAGCGCCGTCCCCGCCTCCTCCGTCACGTCACCGCTGATCCGGACCGCGCCCGCCGCCACGTGCTCGGCCTGCACGCAGGACCGGAGAACGGCGCGACAGATCCTCGCCGACCACGGCGTCACGCGACTCGAGTTCACCTTCAACGGCGACGGCGGCCACCAGGAGATCGCGAACCAGGTGCGGCGCGACCTGCGCGCCGTCGGCGTGCGCAGCGTGCGCTTCTCAACCCCGGACTTCGACGCATACCTCGACGAGCTTGGAGCCGGGGATGCGGGTTTCTTCCGCTTCGGCTGGACGCCGGAGCATCCCACGCCGGGCGACGTGCTGGAACCGCTGTTCTCCTCAGACGGGACCCACAACTACACCGGGTACGCCGACCCCGGCGTCGACCAGCTGCTCGCAGAGGCGGGCGCGGACACCTCGGCACTGCGCCGCGGCGTCCTGTACCTGCTGGCCGAGCGGCGCGTCGTCAGCCGCGACCAGGTCGTCACGCCGCTGTTCTTCTACCGCCACCAGCTGGTCGTGAGCCCCCGCGTGGAGGGCTTCGTCCTCGATCCCATGGGTCTGGCCAACCTGGAGGAGGTGCGCCTGGCCCCGCCGGCGACCTCCTAGTGCTTCTGGCGTGGACGTTCCGTGAAGCACCGAGGGCACGACTGCGCGCGGCTCGCAAGGCGCGAGGAGCGCCTCGTACTGGGCCGTACTTGGGCGACGAAGCAACGCAGCGAGCCCCAGCCCGGCCGGCGCTTGAGGCCAGGAACGAGCAGGCGTGGCCGAATGTAGGAGACTTCCGCGGAGGAGCACTAGCGGTCCGGCACGGTCCCTTCGAGGACGGGGTCGGCCTCGGCGAAGTGGCAGGCGCTGGGGTGGTCGAAGCCGCGCGGCTCCAGCAGCGGCTCCTCGGCGGCGCACTTGTCCTCGGCCTTCCAGCAGCGGGTGCGGAAGCGGCAGCCAGACGGCGGGTTGGCCGGCGACGGGACGTCGCCCGTCAGGACGATGCGCTTGCGGGCGCCCCGCTTGCGCGGGTCGGGGACGGGCACGGCGGACAGCAGCGCCTGGGTGTATGGATGCGTCGGGTTCCGGAAGATCTGCTTGCGCTCGCCGATCTCGACGATCTTGCCGAGGTACATCACCGCGACCCGGTCGCAGATGTGGCGGATGACCGACAGGTCGTGGGCGATGAACAGGTACGCGAGCCCGAACTCGTCCTGGAGCTCCGCGAGCAGGTTGACGACCTGCGCCTGGATCGAGACGTCCAACGCCGACACCGGCTCGTCGAGCACGAGCATCTGGGGGTTGAGGGCCAGGGCGCGGGCGATGCCGATGCGCTGGCGCTGGCCGCCGGAGAACTCGTGCGGGAAGCGGTTGCCGTGCTCGGGGGACAGGCCCACGCGCGCCAGCAGGTCGGACACCCGCTCCCTGCGCGCCTTGGTCGACAGGTCGGTGAAGATCTTCATCGGCTCGCCGACGATGTTGCGCACCGTGAGCCGCGGGTTCAGCGACGCGTACGGGTCCTGGAAGACGATCTGGACCTCGCGGCGGAAGTCGCGCACCTGCCGGCGAGGCAGCGTCGCCATCTCATGGCCCTTGAACTTGACCGACCCGGACGTCGGGTCAAGCAGCCGGATGATGGAACGCCCGGTCGTGGACTTGCCGCAGCCCGACTCGCCGACGAGGCCCAGCGTCTCGCCGGCCTTGAGGTCGAAGCTGATGCCGTCGACGGCCTTGACGCTGCCGACCTGGCGCTTGGCGATGCCCCCGCGGATCGGGAAGTGCTTGACCAGGTCGGCGACCTCGAGGATGGTCTCGCCGGTGGCTGGCCGGTCGTGGAGGTCGCTGTGCTCCGCGGCCGGGATGGCCGGGCTCTCGGCGCTCACTGGTCGACTCCCTCGATCGCGGTTCCCATCTCCGACTCGATCAGCGCGATCTCCCGGCCCATCTCGTCCGTGAAGTGGCACGCGGACCTGTGGGCGGTGCCCACCTCCACGAGCGGGGGGCTCTCGGTGCGGCAGCGCTCACGTCCCTGGCCCAGGTGGCAGCGCGGGTGGAAGGCGCACCCGGACGGCAGGTTGATGAGGCTCGGCGGCTGACCCTCGATGGGGACCAGACGCTCCAGGTCCTGGTCGAGGCGCGGGAGGCTCGAGATGAGCCCCAGCGTGTAGGGGTGCCGCGGCTCGTGGAAGATCGTGTCCACGTCACCGGTCTCGACGACGCGGCCGCCGTACATGACCACGACACGATCGGCCATCTCCGCGATCAGCCCGAGGTCATGGGTGATCAGGATGGTCGCCGCGTTGGTCTCCTCCTTGGCCTTCGACAGGACCTCGAGGACCTGCGCCTGGATCGTGACGTCCAGCGCGGTGGTGGGCTCGTCGGCGATCAGCAGCTTCGGCTCGTTGGCGATCGCCATCGCGATCATGCCGCGCTGGCGCATGCCGCCCGAGTACTCGTGGGGGTACTGGTCGTAGCGCGCCTCCGCGTTGGGCACGCCCACCAGCTCGAGCAGCTCGATCGTGCGCAGGCGCGCCTTGTCGTCCGGCACGTCCGCGTGCACCTGCATGGCCTCGGCGATCTGGTGGCCGACCTTCAGCACCGGGTTCAGCGACGTCATCGGGTCCTGGAACACCATGCCGATGTCCTTGCCGCGCACCTTGCGCAGCTGGGCGTTGGACAGCCGCAGCAGGTCGCGACCCTCGAACAGGATCTCACCGTTCGAGATCTTGCCGGGCGGCTGGGGGATCAGGCCGAGCACCGACATCACGGTCACGCTCTTGCCGGACCCGGACTCGCCGACGACGCCCAGCGTCTCGCCGGGGTAGACGTCGTAGCTCACGTGGTCCACCGCGTGGACCGTGCCGTCCGGCGTGGCGAACTCGGTGACGAGGTCACGGATCGACAGGATCGGCTCAGTCATCTATATCCCCCATCCGATCCCCGCCCTCCATGGCTCGCTCCGCGGGCTCCGCTCGCGCTCACCCATCACACGGTCTCCTGCTGGGTGGGGTCGAGGGCGTCGCGGAGGCCGTCGCCGATGAAGTTCACGCACAGGCAGATGGCGACCAGCGTGAGGCCGGGCATGACCACCAGCCACCAGTCGGTCGTCATCGCGCTGCGGCCATCGTTGATCAGCGCCCCGAGCGCGGGTCGAGGCGGCTGCACCCCGAACCCCAGGAAGGACAGGGTCGCCTCGATCAGGATGGCAGTGGCCACCACCAGGGTGGCGTTGACGATGATCGGGCCCATCGAGTTGGGCAGCATGTGCCGGAACATGATCCGCAGGTCGCCCGCGCCCGAGGCTCTGGCCGCCTCGATGTACTCCTTCTCCCGCAGCGACAGGAACGTGCCGCGCACGATGCGCGCCAACTGCACCCAGATCAGGCCAGCGAGGATGAAGCCCACCTTGATCGGGTCGCCGCCGCCGAGCAGCGCGGCGGCCACCAGGAGCACGGCCAGGCCGGGGAGGATCAGCACCAGGTCGGTCATGCGCATCAGGATGGCGTCGACCCACCCCCGGTAGAATCCGGCGATCGCGCCGATCACCGTCCCCACGGCCGTCGACAGGAGCGCGACGAGGCCGCCAACCAGCAGCGAGGTGCGCATGCCGAAGACGACGCGGCTGAAGTAGTCGCGCCCCAGGCGGTCGGTGCCGAAGAAGTGCTGGTTCTCCACAGTCGGCCGGATGCCCCGGTCGAGCACGTTGATCTCGTTGAAGCCGTACGGCGCCACCTGCTCGGCGAAGATCGCGGCCAGCACGATGGCGGTGAGCACGACTATCGAGACCATGGCGGCCTTGTGCCGCAGGAACTTGCGGCGGAACAGCTGCCACTGGCTGCGCGCCAGAATCTCCGCGTGCCCCGCCTCCTCGGCGGGCAGGACCGCGGACGGGGCGTCGCCGCCGCGCGGCGCCGGCGCGGCGGTCTCTGGCGCGCGCGCCCGCAGGTCGTCAGTCATAGCGGATCCTTGGGTCGAGGAAGCCGTACAGCAGGTCGGCGACGAGGTTGGCGATCACGACCGCGACCGCCGTGACCAGCAGCCAGGCCATGATCGGGTAGGGGTCGCGCTGTCCCAGGTAGCGGATGAAGTACAGGCCCATGCCGTCGAGCCCGAACACGGTCTCGGTGACGATGGCCCCGCCCAGGACCGTGCCGAACGACAGCGCCGTGATGGTGACGACGGGGATCAGCGCGTTGCGCATGGCGTGCTTCACGGTGACCGTGCCCTCGCGCAGGCCCTTCGCCCGCGCGGTCCGCACGTAGTCGGAGTGGATCACCTCGAGCATCGACGCGCGCATGTAGCGGCTGTAGGTCGCCACGCTGATCACCATCAGCGTCATGATCGGCAGCGCCAGGTGCCGGAAGCGGTCGACCCAGAACGCCAGCCCGGTGCCGGGGTTCGGTGCCGACAGGTTGGCGGTGTAGAAGATGCGGACGTCGGTCGCCAGGAAGATGTTGACGAAGATGATCTGCAGGATCAGGGCGAACCAGAACACCGGCATGGAGAAGCCGAAGAAGCTGAACGTGGTCGTGGAGTAGTCGAAGAAGCTGTACTGGCGCTTGGCGGAGACCACCCCGAGCGTGATCGCGACGATGATCGAGAGGATCTCGGCGGCGATCACCAGCTGCAGGGTGTTGCCGAGCACGCGCTGGAGGTCCGGCCAGATGCGGTTGTCGTTGCGCAGGTAGGTCCCGAACCCGTCACCGGGGATGCTCTGGAGCCAGCGCACGTACTGCACGGCCGTCGGCTGGTCCAGGCCGCGCGACTCCCGCACGAAGTCGAGCTGCGCCTGGCTGATGTTGGGAGCGGCGCGCAGGTCCGCGAGGGGGTCGCCGGTCAGCGAGACGAAGAAGAAGACCAGAAAGGTCGACGCGAGGACGACCGGGATGCTGACGAGCACCCTGCGGAGCGCATAGGTGGCCAAAAGCGCGACCTCGTTGTCGACAGCGGACCCGCCGGCCCGCCCGATGGCTGGGCGCCGTGTGCTGGGCGGATCAGGGGGTCGAGCGTACCGCGCGCGAGCGGTGGGCGTCAGCGGATGGCGCCCACCGCCGTGCGCGAGCAGCTACTCGGTCAGCGCCCAGGTGCCCGAGTTCCAGAAGATCGTCTGGTTCGTCGGGTTGATCTCCGGACCGGTGATCGAATTGTCCCAGGCGGCGAACTGCGGCTGCTGGAACAGCGGGAGGATCGGGACCTCCTCGGCCATCAGCGCGTCGGCCTCGTTGAACAGGTCGGCGCGCTCCGCCTCGTCGATGGTCTGGTTCGCGGTGTCCATCAGCTCGGTCGCCTCCTCGTTGCAGTAGGCGGTCCAGTTCTGCGGCCGGTCGCAGCCCCAGATGTTGGCGCTGCCGACCGGGTCCGGCGAGCCGACCCACGCGAACAGCGCGATGTCGTAGTCGCAGACGCCGCCGCAGTTCTCCGGCGTGTCGAGGCGCTCGAAGAACGTCGCGCCCTCGTCGTTCTCGATGCTGATCTCGATGCCGACCTGGGACAGGTTGTCCTGGATCAGCTGCTGCGTCAGCTCGCGGCGCTCGTTGCCGCCCGTGGTGCCGATGCGGAACGCCAGGCGGGTCCCGTCGCACTCGAAGATGTCACCCTCGCCACGGGTGCAGCCGTTCTCCTCCAGCAGGGCGACCGCCGCGTCGGGGTCGTAGTCCCACTGGTCGTAGTGGGGCTCGTACTCCTCCTGGTTGTTGACGTACACGAGGTTCTGCAGGGTCTCGGCCTCGGGCTGGATCGGCTGGATCAGGCTCTCCACGATCGTCTGCCTGTCGATGCCCAGCGCGATCGCCTGTCGGACGAACGTCTGGTCCAGCCCCGGGACGAGACCGTTGAAGTCGATGTGCTCCCACACCGGACCCGCGGCGGTCTCGTAGGTGGCGGTGTCGATGCCGTCGAGGGTCTCGACCAGCTCGATCTGGGGCTGCGGGTCGAACATGGTGATCTCCCCGCCGCGGAACTGCTGCGACAGGGTGGTGGTGTCACCCACGTAGCGCATCACGATCTCGTCGACCGCGACGTCGCCGTCCCAGTACTCCTCGTTGGCGACCAGGCTGATCTGCTGGCCCTTGGTCCACTCGTTGAGGACGTACGGGCCCGCCGAGATGCCCTCGCCGGTGGCGGGGTCGAACTGGCCGTCGTTCCA
>JACDBB010000020.1 GCA_013695145.1 Euzebyales bacterium | reverse complement strand
CGATCGCGGGGTTCGCGCGCGAGCGCCTCCGCGAGGACTTCCGCCGCGCGGACGTCGGCATCAGCGGGGTGAACTTCGCGGCCGCCGACACGGGGACGCTGACCCTGATGACCAACGAGGGCAACGGGCGCATGGTCACCAGCCAGCCGCGCGTGCACATCGCGGTGATGACCGTGGAGAAGGTGATCCCCCGCTTCACCGACCTGGGCGTGCTGTTGCCCCTGCTGGTCCACGCCGCCACGAAACAGCGCATGTCGGTGTACCAGACGATGATCAACGGTCCCCGCCGGGCAGGTGAGCCGGACGGTCCCGACCAGCTCCATCTGGTGATCGTCGACAACGGCCGCAGCCGGCTGCTCGGCGGGCGCTACGAGGAGGTGCTCGCCTGCATCCGCTGCGGGGCGTGCCAGGTGGCGTGCCCGGTCTACCGGACGGTCGGCGGCCACGCCTACGCGGCGACCTACGGCGGCCCGATCGGCGCGGTGCTGTCGCCGCTGCTCGACGAGCGCCCCGAGCACGCCGCGCTGCCCTACCTGTCGTCGTTGTGCGGCAAGTGCGCCGACGTGTGCCCGGTGAAGATCCCGCTTCCCGACATGCTGGTCGACCTGCGCGCCGACCATCAGGCCGCCCGCGGTGACGCGACGCGACAGGCGCGGGGCTGGCGGCTGTGGGCCGCGCTGTGGACGCGCCCGCGCTCCTACCGCGCGAGCGTGGGCATGGCGGCGGCCGGGAGCTTGCTGCCCGATCGGCTGGTGCGCCGGCTGCCGGGAGCCAGGCGTTGGGCGCGCGGTCGGGAGCTGCCGCCGTTGCGCGGCGCGGGTGCGTTCCGCAGGTGGGTCGCCATGAGGGCACGGCGAGACGGCGCGGGACGATGACGGGCGCCGCGACGCCCGCGGAGCTGGCCAGACGCTTCGCGGCGGCGCTCGGCGAGGTGGAGGGCGACCCGGAGCTGCTCGCGTCCGCGGCCGAGGCGCACGACCGGGCCGTCGAGCTGGTCGGCGAGCGCGGCGCGGTCGTCGACGCCCACCCGGACCTCGCGGGTCTGGCGGACCGGGTGCGCGTCACCGACGACGTGTGGGCGGCCGACGTGGGGGTTACGGGCGCCGTCGCCGCGATCGCCGAGACCGGCACGCTGGTGCTCGCGGCCACCGCGGACACCCCGCGGCGGACGTCGCTGGTCCCGCGCGTGCACATCGCGGTCGTGCCGCTGTCACGGCTCGTGGCGACCTACGCCGACGGTGTGGACGCGATCAGCCGCCTGGACCCACCGCCCTCTAGCATCCACCTCATCACCGGCCCGAGCCGCTCGGCCGACATCGAGCTGAACCTCGTGCGCGGCGTCCACGGCCCCCGCGACGTGCACGTCCTGCTGTACCCCGACGCCGGTTAGAGCCGCGCTTTGGCGACGCCCGGCAGGAGCTGCTGGCGCTGAATGCGGAGCGTTCTCGCGCAGACGACCGGCTGCGGGCCGCGCGCGTGGGGGCCGGTGGGAGCGACGGCGGGGCAGCGTCGCCACGAGCGCCCCCGCGCCGCCGACGCCGAACAGCAGACCCGGCCGGCGCCGTCGTCGGGCAGCCCCGGCTCGCGCGCCGTGAGGCGCGGAGGAGGGGGAAGGCTGCGGGCCATGCACCCATCGCGCGCCCGCGCCAGATCAGACGAGCACCCTGCGCGGATCTCACCAGCCTTCGTCGTCGTCGGCCACGTCCCCCTCCAGCAGGGCGATGTCGGCCAGGTCCCGCAGCGCCTTGCTGCGCCGCCTCCCGGGTGCCTCGGCGGCACGGCGCTTCATGTCGATGAGATCGCGCGTGGACACGACGGGGACCATCGCCGCGCCGACCTCGACCAGCTCGGCACGACCGATCGCGGGGTCGAAGGCCGGGTCCATGGCCAGCTGCACCGGTTCGCCGCTGGCGTGACGGAAGTTGATGCTGTAGGCGAACGTACCTCGGTGCGTGAAGCCGGCGGCGGTCATGACAACGACAAGCCGGTCGGTGACCGCCGTCGAATGGACCGCGAGGTCCACGCCAACCGTTGCGCGAGGGACCTGAGACGTGACGCCGACCGCGATCCCACCTATGAGCGCGTGCTCGTGATCGGACTCACGAAGCACCGTCGAGGCATCCAGCAGTGCCTCCAGTTGTGCGGTCGAGTCCCTTCCTGACACGCACCCTCGCAATATCGCCCGCTCCCGCGCCGTGAGCCGGGAGGTGACCACCATCGCCTCGCCACCGTCCATCTCCGCCGATGCTACCCCCAGCCGCTGGCGCTACCTGTGCCTGATCCCTCTCGCCTGGCGGCTCACCTTCGTCGCCGACCTTGGCCTGGCCGGCATCTGCCTGGCCTGGCTCGGCTTCACCACCCTCTACCTGCTCATTCTCCTCCTGCGCTACCGCCGAGGACAGTAGCAGGACGCGATGCTGTGAAGAGGCGCTTTCCTGCGCTCGCCGCGAGCGACCATGCGGTCTCCTGCGGCGAGTGGTTCGCAGGCGGGGATCAACGTCAACCCTTCCGGGCGCACCAGGTCGAGGAGCCCGGCCGCCGGCGCGAGTCCGGCGCCGGAGCGGAGCAGCCGCTGGCGTCGGGTCGACAGCGTTGGCTGCCGCAGTGGCATCTCGTCTCCTAGCTCGCGTCGATCGAGTGCAGCGCTTAGTCGATCGTCAGCTCCTCGCCAGCTTCGATGTCACGAGCCGCGACCACATGGGAGGCCCCCTCCATCCACAGGTTCGGGTCGCACGAGTGATTACCATGTCGTCCCGGCCAATCGGGGGACTGGATTACGAGCTTGCGATCGTTCCCAGTGTGATCCCGTCGTAGCGCTGCCCGCTGGCGATCAGAGTGCGCCCTCCGCGTCACCGATCACAGCGCCTCCAAGCACCGACACGGTGTCGTCCTCGCGAATCGGCTCGATCGAGAACAGGCCGAGCCCCTCGATCGGTGACGCTCGCACCACGACGCGCCGATCGAGCCGACTCTCCGGCGGTGGTTCGAAGCGAGGCGTGGGATCGGTACCGGAACTCACCCGAGCAGTCTGTCAGACCCGCGACCGCCGGGTCACCGCGCTGCTGAGGAACGAACCCCTGTGGTTCCTCGAGGTGCTGGCGCACTGCCCCAGCAGACTATGAAACCCAGCTATGAGAACCGTGAGCGCACTCGAGCTCCGGAAGCGCCTGGGATCGTGGTCGCCGCATCGGCCCGGAGAGCGCATCGTGATGAGCGGGACCACCATCCGCTCGCGGTCCTTGTCCCCAGCGGCCTCCGAGGCCCGGGAGGAGCTGGATTCGTTCCAGCGCGGAGTGGCTCCGCGCGGCGCCGCCGGTCGTGAGCGCTCGTAGCAGATCCGACCCGGAATAGTCGGGAATCCAGCCAGGCGAGGCCCCGACGACGCCGGCAAGGCGGCCGAACGGCGTGTCCTTCGCAGGCAGTACCACCGGACCGCTCGGCCGACATCGAGCTGAACCTCGTGCACGGCGTCCACGGCCCCCGCGACGTGCACGTCCTGCTCTACCCCGACGCTTGCCAGGCTCCTGGGTTCATACAACGGCCTGCTGACCAGGGGGAAAACGGTTGGTTGGGGGTGAGTTCGTCGAATCCTTTGAATGTGCACGTCGCGGTCGGGGAAGGTGATGCCGTGGCGGGACAGGCGCCACGTGTTGCAGGCGAGTGGCGAAGCTGTGCACCACATGCCGGGAGGGGTGGCCAGGCGGAGGCCTTGCGCAGCGCGGCGACTGGAGGACGCGAGTCCCAGTCGCTGGAAGGTTGCGGCCCCGCAACGCGCTCTTTCGGTACCCTTCGTCGCATGACCGTCGCCGATCCACATGCCGTCCTCCCCGAGCCGCCCGACCACGTCACGTCCGAGGCCGAGCAGGACCGTCGGCTCGTCCGGGCGATGCTCGCGCTTACGCCCGCTCAGCGGCTCGCCACGATGGCGAACTGGGCACGGGTCGCCGTGCGGGCCTCGAGGGGCGGGCCGCCAGGGCCCGGATGAGCCGCGACGCCGACCGACCGTTCGACCTGGCAGCCATCATCGCCGCGCTCGACCGTCACGGCGTCCAGTACGTCCTGATCGGATGTGCCGCCGCGCTGCTGCACGGCGCACCCACAGTGACGACCGACATCGACGTCGTCCCGGAGCGATCGGAGGGCAACATCGGCCGCCTCATGGCGTGCCTCGGAGAGCTTGGGGCGCGCAGGACCACCGAGCCCGAAGTGGCGCCGGCGTCTCCCGCGGCAGACGACCTGCGGTTCCGGATCGAGCAGTTCGACAGCCGGTTCGGGGCGGTCGACGTGGTGTTCGAGGCGACCCGCATTGGCGGGTACGAACGACTGGTCGGTCGTGCCGACCGCATGGACGTCGATGGCGTGATAGTGCGCGTCGCTTCCCTCGACGAGGAGATCATGGGCAAGCAGTGGAGCGACCGTGACAAGGACCGCACGCACCTGCGGCTGTTGCTGGCGGTCAAGCACGAGGTCGACACCCGCTCTCAGGGGCCGGGTGGCGCGGGCTCCTGTAGGCGGGATCCGGCCAGGTGCGGCCCCGACGGCACCGGCGGCCGAGCGTCAGGAGCCGGCGACCAGCTTGAAGACCGCACCCGTGGGGTCGCCTGCCGTCGCGAGGCGGCCGAACGGCGTGTCCTCCGCAGGTAGGACCACTGCACCGCCCAGTTCGACGATCTTGGTCAAGGCCGCGTCGGCGTCGGTGACGCCGAAGTAGATCGACCAATGGGCCGGCGCGCCCCCGGGCAGGAACGCCGTGGCGTCCATGATCCCGGCGAGCTGCGACTCTCCCTCGCCGAGGGTCGTGTAGCGGAAGTCGGGGGCGTCGCTCGCGACGTGGGTGTCCCACCCGAAGACGTCCTCGTAGAACTTGACCGCGGCGGCGTGGTCGCGGGTGTGGAGCTCGAACCAGTTGGGGGTGCCGGGCTCGCCGAGGATGGCGAAGCCGTGGTGGGCGCCGGGCTGCCAGGCGCCGATGGTCGCCCCGACCGCGTCGGTCAGGACCGCCATGCTGCCCATCTCCCCCACCTCCATGGGGGGCACCACGACCCGGCCGCCGTGCTCGGTCGCGGCGTCCGCCGTCGCCTTGACGTCGGCGGTTGCGAGGTAGGTGGACCACACGTCGGGGATGCCCGACTCGCCGTCGTTGCGCATGCACCCGGCGACCGGCAGGCCGCTTGAAGCGAAGACGCGATCCGCCGCTGCGGGTCATCCGTCGACCGCGCCGACGGCCCGCGCGTCCGCGCGTGCGTTGAGCGCCACCAGCGTTCACGGCCGTCCGAGGACTGCTCTGGAGCCTCGGTCACGAACCCGTGCTCGGCGAGCTTGCGCAGGTGATAGCTGACCAGCGACGGGGCCTCGTCGACCCGGTTGGCCAGCATCGTCGCCGTCGCCGGTCCCTGCACCCGCAGCATGCCGACCAGCCGCAGGCGCAACGGATGCGCAAGGCCGCGCATCGAGCGAGGATCGTCGAGCTCGAGCACCTCACCGTCAGCCACACACGCCTCCGATCGTGAAACGATTCGGCGTCTTGGTTGTCTTCGCGATGCCGATACCAGGCTGCTTCCGACCAGTACAATGCCCGGCCAGCAGGCTGTCACCACAGCACGGACGCGCCCCCAACGCACGGATGGCTCCAAGATGACTCCACCTGCGGTCCCAGCGCCCGCAGCGTGCAGCCATCACGCCGAGGTGTTCGCCCGGTGAGGCCGGACAACGCGACGACGCAGTGCACGAACTGCGACGCTATCCTCACACCCGCGATCCGCGTTGGCGCCGGGCCGCCCCACCTCGCCGGCGGATTGGACCGCTGCCCGCGCTGCGACGCGCCGACAACCATGGTCGAGGGGTGGGACACCATCGCGTCCCAGGGCCCCGCCGAGGCGGCGGTGCACGTCTACCGCCACGCGTACGACATAGATGCCGACCAGCGGCACCGCATCCGGGAGAACCTGCAGGCCGCGATCGCCGCCGGCTCCTCCGCCGAGGCCACGCTCACCGATGAGTCGCGCACGTGGCTGGACGCGTTGCGCGCCAGGCTTCCCGACCACAACGCCCGGATGGAGCTGATCGCCCTCCTCACGCTTGTCGTCACGGTCATGGCCTACCTCGATCGGGGCGAGCCCTCGCTGCCCGAGCCGCCGGTCGAGCTGCTCGAGCAGCTCGAAGAGCTGCAGGAGCGCGTCGAAGAGCTCGAGCAGGACGACACCGACCACCTCGAGCTGACGCCGACGCCCGGGCCCGAAGGGCCGGCCGCACCGCGTCTTGGCAACAAGGTTGGACGCAACGCGCCGTGCCCGTGCGGCAGCGGCACCAAGTACAAGAAGTGCCACGGCCGCTGACGGGCGCCGGGCCGCCCCACCTCGCCGGCGGATTGGATCGCTGCCCGCGCTGCGACGCGCCGACAACCATGGTCGATGGGTAGGACACACCACTGGCCGCTGGCTCGTCGACCACGTCCACGACTACACCGGCCTCGACTGGGCTTCTACATGGCGTTCGGGGCCAGACGCGACCTGGGACGACACACCGCGACCGCTCGGCGACGCCGGGTTCACCGTGATAGCCAACAGCGACCGACTCGCAGCGATCATCGCCAACCTCGTCGACGACGGCGACGGCCACGCAGAATATGACGCGACGGCCGACAACTGCGTCGGCTACCCGCGATGCCTGAACGGCGCGACCCAACGAAACAATGACAAGACAGGCTTCTGACACCAACACTCGTCGGAGCACCCGCACCTGACTGCACCCAACCCCTCACGAGCGTGGCCCACCAGCGCGGCCGCGACATAGATGCCGCCGATCAACAGCAGTCCCTTGCGCATCTGCCACCTCGTATTCCGGCGGTACGTACGGTACCGGCGACCTCGACGGTTCCCCACCCTTCATCGTCAGCCAGCTGCCAGCTGCTTGTACTCCGCGGCACGAAAGTGAACGATGACCCGTGGCAGAGCCCCTGCTATCGTAACTCGAGCTCGCCGCGCAGCACAGGGATGGGCGTGTGGTCGTCATCGCCCGCCGACACCAACTATTTCCAAGCGCTGACCGTCCGGGCGTGAAGCAGGACGCGCGGTCGACTTCTTCCTCGGGGACGACCGCAGCGCCAAGCCCCTCGGTCGCATCGTCGTCATGATCGACGGCTACGCTGGCCTCCGTGAGACCACAGGCATCCCGACGATCACGGTCTTCTCGCTCCCACTCCCCGCCCCGAAGCCGCCCTCCGTAGACTCCTTCCCCGCTCGCTGTTGCGCTGGTACCGTCGCGGCGGATACCGCGAGGAGGAGGCGTCGCGTGCGTTACCCGAACTGGGGACTCCGGTCGGCGCGGTGGTCCGGAATCCGCAGCGAGACCGTCGATGTCCGTGGGGTGCCGGTGCACTACCTTGCGGCCGACCCCGCACCCGGAGCGCCGGATGCGCCAACGCACCTGCTGGTCCACGCGATGACCGGTAGCGGCACGAACTGGCTCGATCTGATCCCACCGCTCGCCACCCTCGGTCCGGTGCTCGCTCCCGACCTGCCGGGCACTGTCGCCGGCCATACACCATCGCCGACCAGGCGCGGGCCGCGGGCCGAGACGAACGCGCGCTTCCTCCGGGCGTTCGCGCGGACGCTCGATCTGGACAGGATCGTGGTGCACGGCTGGTCGATGGGCGGGTTGGTCTCCGCGCTGTTCGCCGATCTGGCGTCCGAGCGGATCGTCGGCCTGGCGCTGACCGCGCCGCCCCTTGCCGTGGCGGCGCACCAGCACCATGGAGGCGCTCGGTTGGCACACGGTCGGTCGGCTCGCGATCCTGCTGGGGACACCGGTCGCCCGGACGGTGCTGCGGCTGTTCGCCCGGCCGCTGCTCGACAGGAAGCGCGCAGCCTTCGCTGACCTCGAGGCGTTCTCGGGTTCCGGGCGGGATCTGCTGGGTGGCGACCTGACGCGGTTGTCGCCGGATCTGATCGCGGTGTGGACCTAGATCAAGCTGCGGCTGGCCACGATGGCGAACTGGGCACGGGTCACCGTGCGGACCTCGAGTGGCGGGCCGCCACGGCCCGGATGAGCCGCGACGCCGACCGACCGTTCGATCCGGCAGTCATCATTGCCGCGCTCGACCGGCACGGCGTCCAGTACGTCCTGATCGGAGGTGCGCCGGTCAAGCACGAGGTCGACACCCGCTCTCAGAACGTGTTTACAGTTCAGCGATGCCTGCCGCCGGCGGTCGCGCAGGCGCTCAACGGCGCGCCGGCCCGCCTGCGGCGACAACGTGTCGACACGACGTTGACCATCCGAGGCGACTGGCGCGACACGACCTCGCCACCGGCCCGGGCGAGCGCGCCTACTCGGATTCACCGCGCATGCGCGGTGAATCCGAGTAGACGACCGGTCACGGGCCGCGCGCGGTTGGGCCGGCGAAGGTCACGACCCGCGGCGTCCGCCGACGCTCCCTTCGCGTCGACGCTGAGCCCGAGCCGACCGACCTCCCCGATCTGTAACACGTTGTCTGCGGCTCATGGGGGCTGGCGCCCCCACCCCGGATGATGAGAATGGGGTGGCGCCGTGCCAGACGTCGGTCGCCTGTCGTGCGGCCGGCCTGCCACATTCCGGCCGGCGCCTGCGCGAGTTTGCCCCGCCGGCGGAGGCGTTCTCACGCAGGCGGAGGGTGAGCATCGCCTGTCGCAGGCTGGCCCGACACTGTGTCGGAACAGCCACGCATAGCGCAGGAATCTCGACACGGTGTCGACCCCGGGGGGCTCGCCCCGGGGGGCTCGCCCCTGGGCGCTCAGGGCGATCGCGACGTACGAGCCCTACAACCGGCACTTCATCCACGACCTCGGCGCGTTCCAACTCGGCCTTGGCGTCGTGCTGCTGCTGGCGGCGTGGCGACCTGGGCGCGGCCTGGAAACCAAGCTCGTCGGCGTCGGCGTCGGCTCGGCGTTCCACGCCGTCGCCCACGTGCTCGACCGCGACCTCGGCGGCAGGCCCGCGATCGACATCGCCGCCCTGGTGGTGCTGGCGGTCGTCCTCGTCGTGGCGGGATGGGCGGCCTGGCCGCGCGGCCCGAGGCCGTGAGCGCGCCGCTCAGTCGGCGACGTCCCAGACGGCGTCCAGTGGCGCGATCGTCAACCCGTGAGCGGCGGGGCGACCCGCTGGGACGCGCGCGAGGACGACCCCACCGGCGAACCGGTTCCCGCAGGAGCCTGCCAGGCGGCGGAGGCCCTTGAGCGAGCCCTCGCCGGGGTTGGCGGTGAGCTTGATCTCCAGCCCGAACACGCGCCCGTCGTAGGTCTCGATCACCACATCGACCTCGCTCGAGTCCTCCCGGTAGTGAGCGAGCCACACAGGCGTGCTGGAGCTACTTGCCTGCACCCGTAGATCGTTGGCCACCATCGTCTCGATGAGCTGCCCGGCGAACGCATTATCGCGGTCCAGCGCGGCCACGGAATCGCGGCCTGCCAGGTGTGCGGCAAGGCCGCTGTCGATGAGATGAAGCTTGGGCGACTTGGTGACCTGCCCGGTGGCGTTGCCGGGCGTGAACGCGGGCAGGTCCCAGGTGACGTGCAGATCGGTCAGCAGGCTGCGGTAGCGCGCCACGGTGTGCCGCCCGATCTCAAGGCGGTCTGCGACTGGCTTGTCCTTTGGCGTGATCGCGCCGGTGGAAGCGGCATACAGCCGGAGCATCCGGCGCAGCTCCGCAGTGTTGCGCACCCCACCGATCTCCGCTGCGTCAGAGATCGCGGCGGCCACCACCCAGTCGGCCAGAATCCGTCGCGGAGCGCCCGGCGCGTCTCGCTGCGCGAGCACCAACGGGAACCCCCCGATGGCCGCTTCAGACAGCAGTGTGTCCCGCACGCGCGGGCTCGGCGCCCTCCACCCGTGCACGAACGACGGGCCCTCCGCCACCAAGCGCTCGAGGAATACCGGCGGCGGCAGGTCGTTGCGCTCATCGACGGTGAGCGTGCCCATGGTGAGGTCGGTGAGGCGGCCTCCCAGCGACTCTGCGGCCGGCGCCACAGCCCGTACCGAGACTGACCCGCACAGCAGCCAGCGACCCGCTGCCCCGCCGTGTCGGGAGAGGTGCGCCTTGACCACGTCGAGCACCTCCGGCACATGCTGGTACTCGTCCACCAGCACCGGACCCGCAAGCCCGGCAAGATACCCGGACGGATCGGCTTGGACGGCCCGCCGCACGTCAAGATCATCGAGACGTACCGCGGTTCCACCACGGCGCTCGATGACCGAAGTGCAGGTGGTCGTCTTGCCCGAGGTTCTCGGCCCCGACAGGCGGACGACCGCGCTCTGGCCGAGACGGTGGTCGAGGGCCGGCTCGACGGTCCTGCGATGCATCATTCACCCTCCATAAGATGGATCAGATAGTAGCCATTATATGGCCCAGACATTAACCCCCGCGCGTTCGGCGACCGCCCCAACGGGAGACGGATACAACTCCTGCAGGCGTTGGGATGGCCACCAACTTCGTCGATCGCCGGCGTCGTCATCGAGCCGCGGGGGATCTGGGAGGCGCAGCAGACCTCGAGGCGGGATCGGGCTCAGGGGGTAAGATACCTGTTAGAGTATCGGCACCAAGGAGGCGAGAGCTGTGGCGTCCGCGAAGGCCTTCCCCGTCTGGGGACTGCTCCGGGAGGCGCGCCACAAGGCAGGGCTGAGCCAGCGCGAGTTGGCCAGGCGCGCCGGCACCTCTCAATCGGCCATCGCCCGCTACGAGCGGGGCCGTGTGACGCCTGACATCGACACACTGTTCAGGCTGGCCCGCGCGTGCGGGCAGGACCTTCGGCTCACGCTCGAACCGTACGATCCGCACGACGAGGCGTTGCTGCGCCAGCGACTCGCGGCCTCCCCGGCCGAGCGGGCGCGGCTGAACCGTCAGGCGGTCCGAGTCGCCGTCCGAGCCGCCGAAGCCCGCAGGCATGGGCGCGTACGCAGACTCGCCGATGCCTGACCCCGAACCGGTCGAGCTCGAGGACGAGAAGATCCTGGGCACCCTCAACCGCCATGGCGCGCGCTACGTGGTCATCGGCGGGTACGCCGCCGTCCTCCATGGCTCGATCCTGCCCACCAGCGACATCGACGTGACGCCGGAGACCAGCGTGGAGAACCTGCGGCGGCTGGCCGCGGCGCTGCGGTCTCTCGGGGCCCGGCTCCGCGTACCCGGGACCACCGAACTGTTCGACGTGATCCTCGATGAACGAACGTTCCGGTCGTTCACCACCATGACGCTGCGGACCGACGTCGGGGATCTGGACGTCGTCCTGCGACCTGACGCTCCGGGCAGGACCCACTTCAGCTACGACGACCTGGCGCGCAACGCCGTCGTTGTCGAGATGCCCGAGCCCACTCCGATCGCGAGCCTCGACGACATCATCGCGTCGAAGGAGGCGGCGGGACGGGAGAAGGATCTGCTGCGCCTGCCGGACTTGTACCGCCTTCGGGAGGCGCTGCGGGGTTCGGCTGAGTAGCATCCCCAGGCCTGGCAGGCTCCTCGCCGTCATGTGAAGGGAGCGTGGAATGAACGCGCCGATCGGGGCGGGCAACGTAGGGGCGATGGTGTCCAGCGCGGCGGTGCTCAGTGACGTGCACGGGGTGCTTCCGGCCCTCGAGGCGGTGCTCGGCGAGCCTGACGTGAGCGCAGCCGAGCGGATCGTGCTCACCGGCGACATCGCCGCGGGGCCGCAGCCCCGCGAGGTGCTGGACCTGCTGACGAGCCTTGGAGCTCGGGTCACGTGGGTGCGGGGCAACGCGGACCGCGAGCTGGTGCAGCTCGCGCGCGGCGGCGACACCGAGATCCCCGACCCGATCGCGCCGTGGGCCGCGGCCCAGCTGCGGCCCGAGCACGTGGAGTTGCTGGACTCGCTGCCGCTGACCGCCACGCTGGACGTCGATGGTCTCGGTCGGGTGCTGTTCTGCCACGCCGTCCCGGAGGATGACGAGGCGGTGGTGCTGGTCGACTCGCGGATGGAGCGCTGGGCGGAGGTCCACGCCGCGCTTGACGAGGAGGTGACCACGGTGGTGTGCGGCCACACGCACATGCCCTTCACGCGGCTCGCGCACGGGCGCCTCGTCGTCAACCCCGGCAGCGTCGGTATGCCCTACGGTCGTCCGGGTGCGCATTGGGCGCTGCTGGGACCCGGGGTTGCGTTGCGCCGCACCGTCCTTGATCTTGACGCGGCCTGCGCACGCGTGGCCGCCGAATCGGCCTATCCGGACGCCAGCCAATGGGCCGACTACTTCCTGCGCGCACGCGCCGGCGACGCCGAGGCGCTGGAGGCCTTCGGCCCGAGGGACGGGCGCTAGCGCCGGCCACCCGCACCCGCCGGGCCCGCTACCTGGCCTTGAGGCCGAGCCTTCGCAGGAAGGCCTCGTTCGAGGGCGCGCGCCCGAGGAAGCGACGCAGCATGACCTCGGCGTCCTCGGACCCGCCCGGCTCCAGGATGGCCTCGCGGTACGCGCGGCCGACCTCAGCGCTCGTGACGCCGGCCTCCTCGAAGCGGCTGTACATATCGTCACCGTAGACGCGCGACCACAGGTAGCCGTAGTAGCCCGCGTCGTAGCCTCCCATCAGGTGGGCGAACGAGGCGAGGAAGAACGTCGGCTCGTCAGGGAAGGGCAGGCCGGTCACGGTGAACGCCTCGCGGGTCAGAGCGTCGAGGTCGCGATCGCCCTTGGCCGTGTGGACGGCGAGGTCGAGCAGACCGTAGTAGCACTGCCGCAGCTGGGTGATGCCCTCGTTGAGGTCGCGCGCGGCGACCAGCTGGTCGACCAGCTTCGGCGGGATCGGCTCGCCGGTGGCGTGGTGGCGGGCGAAGCGCTGGAGCACGCCGACGTCCCAGCACCAGTTCTCCATGATCTGCGACGGCGCCTCGACGAAGTCGCGCTCGGTGGACGTCCCCGCGAAGCGCACGAGCTCGGCGGTCGTCAGACCCTGGTGGAGGATGTGGCCGAACTCGTGGAACAGGGTGACGACCTCCTCGTGCTGCAGCAATGAGGGGGCAGCGGCCGTCGGGCGGGTGAAGTTCGCCACGATCGCCGACACCGGCCGCTGGGAGGCGCCGTTGCGGCGTCGGCCAGGGACCAGGGTGAAGGCCGCGGCGTGGTTGTACTTGCCTGGCCGGGGGTGGAGGTCGGCGTAGAAGTGGGCGAGGTGCTCGCCGGTGTCGGCGTCGAGGATCTCGTGCGCGACGACGTCGGGGTGCCAGGCGCGAGCGTCGTCCACGCGCCGGTAGCGCAGGCCGAAGACCTCGGCGGTCAGCGCGAGCATGCCGTCGAGGACCTGCGCGAGCGGGAAGTACTCGGCGACCTCGTTCTGATCGACGCCGTAGTCCCGGATGCGCATCTGCGTGTCGTAGTAGAGCGGGTCCCACGCCTGGACGCCCTCGTCGCCCTCGTCGTCGCCGAGCATGGCGCGCGTCGCCGTCAGCTCGTCCTCAGCGCGCACGGTCAGCGCGGGCACGAGATCGGCGTAGAAGGCCTCGACGGCCGCCGGGTCGGCCATGCGGACCTCCATCGCGTAGTGCGCCCAGTCCGCGAAGCCGAGCAGGTCGGCGATGCGCTCCCGGATCGTCAGAGCCTCGATGAGCAAGGGCCGGTTCGCAGCGACCGCCACGTTCCACGACTTCACCAGCAGCGCCTTGCGCAGGTCGCGCCGGCGCGCCTGGAACAGGAACGGGAACCGTTCCGGGTAGTCGAGCGACACCCGGTAGGTGCCGTCCTCGTCTCCGGGTGAGAGGCGCTCCACGAAGGAGTCCGGCAGGCCGTCCAGCTCCTCGCGCGTCAGGTCCAGCCAGTCGGCGTGCTCGTCGACGTTGCGCTGGAACGCGACGCCGACGTCGGAGAGCCGGCCGCGCAGCTCGGCGACCTCCTCGCGCTGCGCGACTGGCAGGTCCATTCCCGCCCGACGGAAGTCACGGAGCCGGTGCTCGAGGAAGCGGGCCCGCTCCCCCTCCAGCGCACGCGCGTCGTCGGTCTCGGCGTAGGCGAGCAGCGCGCGGTACAGGTCCACCCGGGAGTCGAGGTCCACCTGCCACCGGTCGAGACGCTCCTCCTCCGCGCTCGCCGCGTCGCGCACCTGCGGATCGGTGTGGACCCGCGCCATGAACGGCCCGCGTCCATGAGCGTCGTGGCAGATGGCCGAGATCTCGTCGAGCGGCAGGAGGGTGTCGGAGAAGGTGCGCTCCCCCTCGACGGAGAGGATCCCGTCGACGTGCCGCTCGGCCTCGGCGATCGCCGCGGCGACGAGGTCGTGGATGTCCTTGGCGGTGACGCGCGTGTAGTCGTTCAGCATGGACGGGACCGTACCCGGCCCTCTCAACGCACGTCACCGGGACCGGCGGGACGTGCGGCCGCTGCTATCCGTCTGTCGCGACGACGATGTCGAAGGTCTCGCCGCCGTCGGTGGACTCGAAGACACCGCGGTCGGCCACGGCGACGAGCAGCCGGTCAGGGCTGGCGAGGATGGCCTCCGGTTGGCCGTCCACGGCGCCGACCTCGTCCCAGGTGTCGCCCGCGTCGGTCGAGACACCGACGCGGCCGTCGACGGTGACGCCGAACAAGCCGTCGGCGCTCCAATCGAGGAAGACGTAGGGCGGCGCGTCGAGCGGCGACCAGGTGGCGCCGGCGGCGTCGCTGCGGGTCACGCCGGCCTGTCCGGTGCCGACGATCAGGTCCGGGTCGTCGGGGCTGACGGAGAAGTCGATCAGCGCGACGTCCGACATCGTGTCCCAGTTGGTTCGGTCCTCGCTGATCAGGAAGGCCCCGTTGGTGGCGTCGTAGCCGTAGACGCGGTCGTGCTTGGCCTCCAGGTTGTGAAAGTCGGTCTCGCCGAGCAGGGAGACTGGCTCCCACTCGACACCGTCGCTGCTCTCCACGAGCCCGAGCAGCGGAGGCTTGCCGGGTGCCTGGAGGTGCTCGGCCTGCAGCTCGGGGTGGCCGCTGGCGAGGTAGTCGCCGGGCCCGACGACGGTGAACCCCATCAGGTCGTGATAGCGCTCGGTGACCCGGGTGATGGTGTCCCCTCGCACTTCGAAGAGCCCGGTGTGGGTGGCGACGTAGATGCCTTCAGCATCGGGGTTCTCCGCGAGGCCGTGGACGTGGACGAGCTCTGCTGCCGACACCGTGGGAGCGGCGTCTCCGACCCCGCCGCAGGCGGCGAGCGCGACGGCCAGCGCGGCGACGATCGGCGGGCGCCGTGGCGAGGCTGGCATGCGCATCGCGCGAGGCTACTATTCTCGATCGTAGTTTTCAGCAGACGGCATGATCGAGGGGCGAAGCATTCGACGCTACCGCTGAGCGCGCCGAGCCACGGCGCCGACCTCCTCGTCTCCCGCCGCGCCGAGTTGCTCGACTGAGCGTGCCATCCACGCGGCATCCGACGCTCACGACGCGCCGCTCGAGGGTTGACATTCCATTCGACTGGAAGGCATAGGGTCGGTTCATGGCTGAGCAGACATTCCACGTCGACGACATCCACTGCGACGGCTGCGCCGGCTCGATCCGTGAAGCGCTCGGGCGCCTCGACGGCGTCGAGCGGGTCGAGTCGGACATCGCCACGAACAGCGTGCGCGTGACCTTCGCCGAGGCACAGGTCGACGGGCGAGCGATCGCCAAGCGGCTCGCCGAAGCGGGCTTGTTGGTGCGAGACGTGCCCCGCAGGTCGTCGAGCGACCAGGACGAGAGCGGAGCGCGGTGGTGGGCGCGTTACGGCGTTCTCACTGTCGCGGTCCTGGTCGTGGCGCTGGCTGGCTACGTCGGCTATGAGCTGTACCCACGCTTCGACCTCCCTGCGGCCGAGGGCGCCGGGCTGCTCGTGCTGGCCGCGGGCGCCGGGATCGCGTCGTTCTTCGCGCCCTGCTCGTTCCCGCTGCTCGTCACTCTCCTTGCGCGTCACGTTGAACCGTCGGATCGCGGCGCGCGCGCCACGGCTGGCCGCGGGCCACTGGTGTTCGCGTTGGCCCTGTCCGGCGGCGCCGTCGCGTTTCTGGTCTTGATGGGCCTGCTGATCGCCTTCGGCGGCAGCGCGCTCGCGGCCAGCGTGACGTTCACCAGCACCGTCGGCATCACCCTGCGGATCGTGGTCGGCTCGCTGCTGATCCTGCTCGGACTCGTCCAGCTCGGCGTGTTCGCCGCCTCCTCGTTTCACGCCGTGGAGACGGTCACCAAGCGGTTCAGCCGCTCCCAGGCGCAGCTGCGCCGCGAACACCCGGTGGGTGGCTTCGCGGCGTTCGGGTTCTTCTATCTGCTGGCGGGCTTCGGCTGAACGGGGCCGATCCTGGCCGGTCTGGCCGGGCAAGCACTCGTCACCGGCGGCTTCACCGCTGCCCTGCTGGCCTTCGCCGTCGCCGCGGTGGTGCTCGCGGCCCTGCTGTTCACCGCCGCGTTCACCGTCTCGCGGGCGCAGCAGTCCACCCTCGTGCGCATCCAGGCCAACGCCCCAGCCGTGAAGAGGTGGGGCGGCGGCGTCCTCATCGCGGTCGGCGTCTGGTTCATCAGCCTGGCGCTGTTCGCCGACTTCTTCGCCCAGTACCTCAGCGTTTGAAGGAGGAAGCGATGAGCGTCACCGACGCGGACGAGCCCTACATGCGCATCGACCAGCTCCCCCCGCGCTTCCACGGTATACTACATCGCATAGTAATCGACGTGCCGGCCAGGTCGGCGCGCCTGCCGAGGAGTCGAAGCGACATGCGCATGTGTCTGAACAAGAAGGTTCTGCTGGGGCTGGGCGCCGCAGCAGTCGGCGTGCTGCTGCTGGCGCCGCAGTGGTTGGGGGCCGCGCTGCCGCTGCTGCTGCTGGCGGCGTGCCCGTTGTCGATGGTGTTCATGATGATGGCGATGCGCGGAGGAGGTCGGCGCGCAGTCCCGACCCAGCGGGAAGGCTCGCACGAGACGGTCGCGGAACTCGAGGCGCGCTTGGAGCGCGCGCGCCCAGCAGGCCGCCGAGCGCGGCGAACGTCATCGTGCGGTCATGGGTCCGATCCGGGGGAATGGTCAAGCGACGCAACCCAGTTCGACTCTGTGGAAGCCGACAAGGAGAGGATGACGCGATGATGGGCGGCGGCGGCATGATGGGTGGGATGTGGGCCCTCGGGATCGTTTGGCTCCTGGCCGGTCTCGTCGTCATCGCACTGATGGTTGCGGCCATCGTCTGGCTCGTGAGAAGCCAGACCGGAGACGGGCGGCGCGGGGTCGACGACGCCCGTAGCGAGCTCGACCGCCGCTACGCCGCGGGAGAGGTCGCGCGCGAGGACTACCTCCAGCGTCGCGGTGACCTCGCCGAGAACGGATAGCCGCGCCGCGGCCGGGCCGCGAGAGATCCCGAATCCGCGCACCGACGTCGGTAGACGCGAGGACCGGGCGAACGCCCGCGCGAGAGAGGCTTGAGCGATGGACCGACGGGTGCTCATGGCGGGGGTCGGCGCGGCCGCGACTGGCTGGCTGGTGCGACACCGCACCTCGCCGGCGGTGCGCGCATGGAAGCCGGGTGGCGGTGAGCGTCGGCGGGCGGGACCGTTGGCTGTGCGCCTGCTGGGCGGAGGCGAGGGCGTCATCACCGCCCTGTTGCACGGGCTCACCGGCTCGGGCGAATGGTGGGGGCAGGAATACGACCGGCTCGGTGGAGACGGCTGTGTGGTCGTCCCCGACCTCTTGGGCTTCGGGCGGTCACTGGATCTCGACCGAGAGGACTTCTCCCTGCCCGCACACCTGGACGCCCTGGACGAGATGATGGCCGCCCTCGGGCTTGACGATGCCCCTCTGCGCGTCGTCGGCCATTCGATGGGTTCCATCGTGGCGATCGAGTGGGCGGCACGGCGCCCAGACGTCAGGCGCGTGGTGGCATTCTGCGCACCGCTGTACGACGACGAGACGGAGGTGAGGATCCACATCGCCCGCCTGGGGCCGCTCGAGAAGCTGTTCGCGATGCAGAGCCCGCTCGCCGAGCGCACCTGCGCCCTGATGTGCGAATTCCGGACGCTGGCGCAGTGGCTTGCGGTCGCGATCTCACCCGAGTGGCCGGTGGCCCTTTCTCGCCAGGGGGTGCTGCACACCTGGCCCTCCTACCTCGGCGGGATGAACGGCATCATCCTGGGAACCACCTGGCGCGACGCAGTCGCCCGGCTTGACGCCGCCGGCGTGCCAGTGGTCCTCGCCAACGGCGCTCCCGACCCGGTGCCGGTGGCGGGCAGAGCCGCCGCACTCGCCGAGCGGTTCGGCCACGTCGCTCACCTGTCCCACCCGGCGGCCGGCCATGACCTGCCGATCTCCTACGCGGACTGGTGCTTGCCCCTGATCGCCACACCGACAGACGCCCCGACCGGGTCGACGAACGAGTGCTGAGGCGCCTTCGCAACACCCGGAAGGCCGGACCGAGCGGCCCCACCGGGCGGCCTCAGCCTCGCTCGACCGCAGCAAGCATCTCTGCCCACCCTCGTAGGCGGGGGGCGTGCGGGCGCTACAGATGGCAGAAGGCAGGGTCGGCGACCGGCCCCAGGGCGAGCGCGGTCTCGGCCGCGACCTCAACGATGGCCACGACCAGACCCGCCGCCGCGCCGGAGAGCAGCAGCCGATCCCGCCAGCGGCCTTTTCGGGACGGCGCCACGAGCCGCTGAACGCGCCAGACCGCCGCGCCGGCCGCGCCCAGCCCCGCGGACGGGTAGCCGGCGAGCGCGATGCGTCCCAGTGCCGCGCCGACGGCTTGGCGTCCGTGGGTCCGTACGGCGACGTCGTCCGCCAGCGCCTCGAGGTGGCGGCGAACGCACTCGTAGACATCGGACATGCACGGCAGAGGGACGGTCAGGAAGCGGGCGACGAGGTCGAGGATGCCGTGCCGCCCGCGCCGGTGCGCGTCCTCGTGGTCGATGACCACGGCCCGCTCCAGCATGCCCGCCGCGTCCCAGAACTCCTCGTCGACGAGGATCACGGGGCGCATCGTCCCAACCGTGACAGCCGTCGTGCCGAGTCCGGAGACCAACGTGACGTTGGGCCGTCCCGGCAGCGGTCGTCCAGCCGAGAGCAGTCGGCGCTTGAGACGGCGAGTGCATCGGAGCGTCGGGGCCAGCTCCCAACCCGAGCGGAGCGGCAAGATAGCGAGCCACAGCGCGAGCAGGGCGCTGCGCCACCATCCGACGTCGCCGGCGACGATCTGCCGCCAGAGGATGCCGCAGGCTTCCACCGGACTGCCGAGCTCGCCGGTGACGGCCGCCACGACGAGCGCGAAGGATGAGACCCAGACCGCGGCGGCGCCGGCCATCAGCATCGCGACGGCCGCACGTGGAGCGCGGCCCTCCGCCGCGCGGCACGGACGCCACGCGAGCATGCCCGCGCCCATCACGAGCAGCATCGCCGCATGGATCACCGTGGGCGCCCTTCAAGCAGACGCCGCAGCGCCGCGGCGTCGTCCTCGCCCAGATCCGCGAAGAAATGCAGCAGAGCCGCCTTGCGGTCGGTCGCGCTGTCGAGCGCCTCGGCCATGGTGGCGGCGGCGTAGGCCTCGCGGCTGGTCGCGGGCCGGTAGGACCAGGCGCGGCCTTCGCGCCGCCGGAGCAGGAGCCCCTTCTCGTAGAGGCGGTTCATCACCGTCATCACCGTCGTGTACGCCAGGTCGTCGTCGAGCCGCTCCAGCATCTCGCGCACCGACACGTAGACGCCGGCGTGCTCCCACGCCACGCGCATGATCTTGGCTTCGAGGCTCCCGAGGTTCGGGAAGTCGGCTCGGCCGCTCATTCACCGCCTCCAACGCGACGCGCCTGCACGCGCGCAGCTCCAAGTCACTGTAGCCCGGTAGCGCCCGATCTACGACGACCTATAGTTGTCGGCCTCCACGTCGCCCGGCTGACCCCGCGCGCCGTCGCGATCAACCCTGGACCGAGCGCACACACCGGCACGACGCCGCCCCGGGTCCCGGCGAGCCTCCGGTTGTGGCGGTCGCGAAGCAATGGTCTCAAGATGCTGGCACCGTGTCGGGATCCCCGTCCCTAGCGCGGCTTTCTCGACAAAGTGTCGGGTCGGTGGGGAGCAGTGCCGGAATCTCGCTGCACAGCGAGATTCCCGCCCGGGGGCCGCCCCTATGCGCCGCGTGAGGCCCGCACGAGCGCCCGACGCGACAGAAACTCGCCCGCTGGCGAGAATGCTGGGCGGGCGGCTCCGTCAGGCCGCCGGAGTCGGGCGCAGGAGCAGGAGCACGCCCGCGACGACCAGGGCCACGCGCAGCAGCCGGGCGGGCGTGAGCGTCACCGGCGGCCCGACGATCCCGGTGGCGTCCACGGCGACGCCCAGCAGCAGCTGGGCGCCCGTGATCACCGCCAGCGCCGTGGCGAGCCCCAGCGTTGCGACGGTCCCGCCGATGACGCTGACGATGCCGACGGCGCACTACCATCACCATCACGCCAGACCGTCCGACGAAAGGCTGTGGACATCTACCGCGACGACGTCTGCGCGGTGTGCGGCGAGTCGCTCCCGCCCGATCACATCTACTGCCGGGAGCATGCCGCGACGGTCGATGACCGCCTGCACGAGATCGCCGCCCTGGTCCCCCGCGTGCTCGACGACCTGGGCCGGCTGGCCACGCTGCTGTGTCAGGTCGCGGACGAGACGTGGGACTACGTGGCGGAGCAGGACCCCGCCGAGCCCGAGTGGCCGCCGGTCCCCCACGTCACCGTGCACGCCGACGGCGACGCGGTCAACGTCGACGTCGGCGGCGAGCCGGGCATGGTCCGCGTCGACCTCGACGTCGCCCTGCCCGTCCTGCTGCGCGCCCTCGTCGCCGGCGTCGACACCGACGAGCTGCGGCGCATGGCCGCCCGCTGCGCCGAGGTCGAGGGCGCCAACGCGACCCACTAGCCGGCAATGATCGGGCGGATCGGGGGTAGGTCTGTTCGTCCGGAGTTTGATGAATGACAGGAACGGAATCCATGAACTACCGCAAGCTCGGCCGCTGGGGTGTTCGGGTCTCCGCTGTGGGACTCGGCTCGTGGCTGACCTACGGAGGGTCGGTCGCCGAGCGGGCCGCCACCGCCTGCATCCACCGCGCCTACGAGCGCGGCGTGAGCTTCTTCGACACCGCGAACGCCTACGAGCGGGGGCGGGCCGAGGAGGTCATGGGCGCGGCGCTGGCCGATCGGCCACGCGAGAGCTTCGTGCTGGCAACCAAGGTCTTCTTCCCGATGTCGGACCCCGCCAGCCCCAACCCCAACGACCGGGGGCTGTCCCGCAAGCACGTCACAGAGCAGGCGCACGCGTCGCTGCGCCGCCTCGGCACCGACTACATCGACCTGTACCAGTGCCACCGCTACGACATCGACACCCCGCTGGAGGAGACCTGCCGGACCATGGACGACCTGGTGCGGGCAGGCAAGATCCTGTACTGGGGCACCTCGGAGTGGTCGGCCGACCAGATCGGCCACGCGGTGAGCCTGTGCGGCGCCAACGGCTGGGTGCCGCCGGTCTCCAACCAGCCCCAGTACTCGGCGCTGTGGCGCCGCATCGAGGAGCGCGTGCTGCCGACCTGCGAGGACCTCGGGCTGGGCAACGTCGTCTGGTCGCCGCTGGCCATGGGCATCCTCACCGGCAAGTACGTCAGCGTGGACGACGTCCCCGCAGGCAGCCGCGCGGCCGGTGAGGACGCCCAGTTCATGCGCCGCTACTTCACCCAGGAGATCCTCGACGCGGTCCAGCGCCTGCGCCCGATCGCCGACGAGGTCGGGTGCTCGCTGGCGCAGCTGGCGCTCGGCTGGTGCCTGCGGCAACCGGCGGTGTCCAGCGTGATCGTCGGCGCGACCAAGCCGGAGCACGTCGACGACAACGTCGCCGCGGGCGACCTCGACCTCCCCGACGACATCGTCGACCGCATGGACGAGGCCCTCGTCGACGTGGCGATCCGGTAGGTCCCGCGCCATGCCAGCGCAGCCACCCCCGCGTCCTCCCAGGGAGGAAACGCCCCCTCCCGAGGACGACGCGCCGGCGGCCGAGCCGCGCGCCAAACCGCACGTGGTCCCGGCGTTCCTGCGGTTCGGCGTCGTCGGCGCGGTGGGGACGCTGGTCAACCTCGGCGTGCTGCACCTGCTGCACACCGAGCTCGGCCTGGGCTTCACGCGCTCGTCGGCGATCGCCACGGAGGCGGCGATCCTGTCCAACTACCTCGGCAACGAGCTGTTCACCTTCCATCTGCGTGAGCTGTCGTGGCGCCGCGTCCTGCAGTACAACGCCGCGGCGCTGGTGAGCCTCGGGGTGACCGTCGCCGTGGCCACCGCGGCCAAGGAGGTGGTCCACCCGCTGCTGGCGCAGCTGGCAGGGATCGCCGCCGGGTCGAGCCTCAACTTCCTGGCCAACTTCGGGTGGATCTGGCGCCGCTAACCCCGCGCTGGCCCGCCGAGCCCAGCTTCATCGCGGCCCCTGGCCCACGCGGCGGCCGCATGCAGGGCGTGGGCGACACCGTCGGCGGCCAGCTCGGGAGCGATGAGGTGAGCGGCCTCCCGCACCGCGGGCGAGGCCTGACCCATGGCGATCGCGGTCCCGGCCACGGCCAGCATCGGCAGGTCGTTGTCGCCGTCGCCGACCGCGACGACCTGATCGAGCTCGCACCCGGCCGCGCCGGCGGCCACGGCGAGCGCGCTGCCCTTGTCGATCTCGGCGCGTGTGACGTTGACCGCGACCGCCGGCCGGCCGGGCATGCGCGCGATCCCGCCGACCAGCCCGAGATCGCCGACCTCAGCAAGGACCGCTGCCTCGTCGTCGTCGCCGAACAGCAGCACCGTGGCCTTGTCGACGACGGTCCGATCCAGGTCGAGGTCGGCGATGAGGCCGTGGGGCTCCTGACCGCTCACCTCCCAGTGGAAGCGTGCCGCGACACGCCGGTCGGTGGCCCAGTAGCCGGCGTCGACGAAGAACTCCGCGTACAGACCGCGGCGGGCGCACAGCGCGGCGAGCGCCGCGGCGCTGCCGGGCTCCAGCGGCCAGGACTGGACCTGCTCGCCCCGATGGCGCACCACGGCGCCGTTGTGCAGCACGTGCGGCCCCGTCAGCCCCAGCTGCGCGGCCAGCGCGCCGCACGCGCCGGGCATCCGACCCGTCGCGAGGCCGACCGCCAGCCCGGCGTCGACGCAGTCGCGCACCGCCGACTCGACCGCCTCGGTCGCTCGCGGCGCCGCGCCGACGAGGGTGCCGTCGACGTCGCAGACGACGTATCCCGGCGCGCGCGGCCGCCAGTCGGCGAAACGTCCGCCGGGCAGGAGCCCGCCAGGCAAGACGTCGTGGGCGGGCGGGAACGACCGCTGGCGCTCGCCCTCACCCATCTGATCCCCACCCTCCGGGCTCGCCACCGCTGTGCGGTCAAGGCTACCGAGTTCCGCGCGAGGAACCGGTTCGCTGAGACTGACGAGCGCTCGTGGTAACTGTGTGATAGTGAGACGCTCCCGGAGACGTGCTCGGTGTCGTCCGCCGAAGGACAGGATGAAGAATGCGCACAGGCGATCTCGCGGCGGCCCTCGGCAAGGGGCTGGTGGCCGGGCTGGTGGGAACCGCGGCGATGACGGCCTCGAGCACGATCGAGGCGCGGCTGCGGGGGCGCGAGGGGAGCTCCGCGCCGGCGGACGCCACCGCGAAACTGCTCGGCATCGACTTCCTGGACGGCGACAGCAAGGCGCGGTTCTCCACCCTGGTGCACTGGGGCTACGGCACGGCATGGGGTGGCTTCCGCGGTCTCCTGGCTGGCCTCGGGCTGTCGCTGCCCGTCGGGGGCGCCGTGCACTTCGGCGCCGTGTGGGGCGGTGAACTCGTCACGCTGCCCTCGCTGGGCGTCGCCCCGCGGTGGAGCAAGTGGGGCACCCAGGAGCAGACCATCGACGCGTGGCATCACGTGGTGTACGCGGCGGCGACCACGCTCGCGTACGGCTACCTCGACCGTCACAGTGAGCGCCCTGCCTGAGCGGGACTAGTCGCCCACCAGCTCGCCGCCGCCGCGCACGGACAGGTCGTTGCGCAGGTCCCACAGGTAGGGGAAGTAGCGGTAGTGCGTGGTGCGCTCCAGGTAGCGCAGCGCCGTACCGGCGGTCCCGCGAATGCGCGCCCCGAGGCTGCGCTCGACCAGGGCGACGTGCTCGGTGCGCCAGCGCACCCAGCGCTCGTCGTAGTCGACCAGCGCCTCGCACAGCACGTAGAACGCGCCATGCGGGCCGGGGTCGACGTAGAACTGCGCCCAGTCGGTGATCCCCAAGCGCGCGGCGGCGTCCGTGTGCGCGTCGGCCAGCGAGCGGGCGTTCCGGCGGGCGACCAGCACCGGCGGCAGCGCGCCACCGGTGAACGTCTCCAGCGCCTTCAGGTAGCCGGGCTCCCGCAGTCCAGACAGCAGCTCCAGCTCGCGGAACTGGACCGACTGGAGGCCGCTGGCCGTTCCGAGGTAGCTGCGGAACTGCTGCAGGCTCCACGGGGGCAGGTCGTGCAGGCTGCGCATCTGGTCCAAGCCGGTCTCCATCACGTCGTTGACGCGGCGCTGCAGCGCCAGGGCGCCGGGCCAGTCGTCTCGGTCGAGGCGGGACACCACGCGCTCGAGGTCGTGCAGCAGCAGCTTGAACCACAGCTCCAGCGCCTGGTGCACGACGATGAAGTGCAGCTCTTCGGGGTGCGGCGGTTCGCTGCGCTGCTGTTGCAGCGACAGCAACTGGTCGATCCGCAGGTAGGTGGAGTACGTCAGCTCCGCCTCGTCGGGCTCATCCATGCGGGGGACGATACCGGCCGGGGGCTCTACCATGAGGCCATGGCATCCAGCGAGCAGATCGAGACCGACCTCCGGACCGCGATGAAGGCCCGGGACCCCGAGACCGTCGCGACGCTGCGGATGGTGCTCGCGGCCATCAAGAACGCCCGCGTGTCCGCGGGGCGCTCCGGCGACGTCAGCGACGCCGAGATGACGGACATCCTCGCCAAGCAGGGGAAGCAGCGGTCCGAGGCCGCCGCGGCCTATCGCGATGGCGGGCGGGACGAGCTGGCCGACAAGGAGGAGCGCGAGCTGGCGATCATCCAGCGTTACCTGCCCGCGGCGCTCGACGATGACGAGCTGGCGGCGATCGTGGACCAGGCGGTGGCCGAGACCGGCGCGTCGGGCCCGGGCGATCTCGGCGCGGTGATGAGCGCGGTGATGCCCAAGGTCAAGGGTCGCGCCGACGGCAAACGGGTCAACGCCATGGTTCGAGCGCGCCTTCAGGGCTGAGGCGTGGCGGTCAGCGGTCCTTGCGGTCCCGCAGGAAGCGCTCGAGCTCATCGGCGATCGCGTCGCCGTCGACCGCCTCCGGCAGGTCATCGGGGTCGCGCGGCAGCGAGGCGCGGTCGGGCGGTGAGTCCGCGAGGTCCCGCAGCGGGTTCGGTCCGAACCGATCCTCCAGCTCGCCCACGTAGTCCGTGAGATCCTCGTCGGAGGCGACGAGCTCAGCGATGTCGTCGGCCTGCCTGGCCGCGTCGCGCGCCAAGTCGCCGAGAGGCAGCTCGGCGCCGACGAGCGTGGAGACCCGTTCGGCGAGCGCCAGCGCCCCTGGGAGGTAGGCGGAGCTGGCCAGGTAGTGCGGCACACCGGCCCACACGCTCACCGCGGGCATGGCCACGGCCGAGGCGGCGGCGTGCAGCACTCCGGTGATCCCGGTGGGCCCCTCGTAGCTGCCGATCGACAGGTCGAGTCGCTCGGCCAGCTCCGGCGTCTGCGTGCTGACGGTCAGCGGCACCGCTCGCGTGTGGGGCACGTCGACCTGCAGGGCGCCCAGGGTGACCAGCAGCTCGACCCCCAGCCGCTCGGCGAGCTCGACGATCCCGTCGGTGAACGTGCGCCAGCGCAGGTTCGGCTCAACGCCGTCGAGGAACACCAGGTCGCGGTCACCCGCGGGCGAGGTCGCCGTCCAGAAGCGGTTCTCCGGCCAATCGATGATCCGCCCGCCGTGGCCATCGAGGCGGACCATCGGGCGGACCGCCTGGAAGTCGAAGAACTCCTCGGCGTCGATGACCGCCAGCGGGTCCGCGTCCAGGCTGGAGCGGATGACGTCGAGCGCCAGCGAGGCGCTCTCCCCCGCGTCGTTCCAACCCTCGAACGCCGCGATCAGCACCGGGCGGCGCAGCGTCGGCAAGTCGTCGAGCAAGGTCACGCCTTCCACGGTGTCCTCTCTCGTCGTCCGTGACGCGCGGCGGAAACCGCACGACCCGGGCCGACCCAGTGTGTCACGCGGCGCCGCCGATGCTCGCGCACCGCGCCGGTCCGCCAGGGCGGGGGGCCTACTGGTCGGTCGCGCGCTCGAGGAAATCCAGCAGCGCCAGTCCGACCAGCTCGTGGCGGGTGAGCTGCACGTCGTGGCCGCCGTTGGGGACGACGAGCTCCTCGGAGGTCTCGCCCCAGAGCTGCCGCAGCTCGGCGTACTGGGCGGGATCGCAGGCCGGGTCCCGGTCGCCGCGGATCAGCAGGACGGGGCAGTCGAGATGCGCTAGCCGCTGGAGGTCGACCTCGACCTCCATGCCACCCGAGTCGCGGCGCAGCACGTCCCGCCACGCGTCGGAGCCGCCCAGCGGCTCGTGCAGCTTGGCCAGCGCCCGCGCCAACAGGGGGTAGGAGGAGGACAGCACGTCGGGGTCGAAGCGCTCCCGCCAGCCGCCGAGGGCCTCGTGCTCGCGGACGCTCACGCCGATCAGCGCCAGCGACGCGAAGGCGTCGGGCTCGTCCTGCGCGAGGGCCAGCGCGGTGTGCCCGCCCATCGAGAATCCCGCGACGTGCGCGGGCCGGCCGAGCTCGTCGAGCAGCTCCCGCAGCGCGTCGACGAGCACGCCGCGGTCGTAGCGACCGTCGCCGGAAAGCGGGGTGCGCCCGTGCCCTGGCAGGTCGGGCAGGTGCAGGTGGTAGCGCTCCGCGAGCGGCTCCACCAGCCTGGACCAGTGGAAACGCCCGGCGCCGATGCCGCCGTGCAGCAGCACGAGGTCGGTTGCCCCCGCGGGGCCGTGGGTCTCGACATGCATTCCGACAACACTAGCGAGCGGCACCAGCGAGCGGCCTTGGCGGCACGCCCGGGGTGCAGGCATCCTTGGCGGTTGGCCGTCCGCGTCTGAACGTCCCGAGCCCGAGGAACCTCATGGCACTGCGAGTCGGCATCGTCGGCCTGCCCAACGTGGGCAAGTCCACGCTGTTCAACGCCGTCAGCTCCGCGGGCGCCGAGGCCGCCAACTACCCGTTCGCGACCATCGAGCCCAACGTCGGCGTGGTCGCGCTGCGCGACGCTCGGCTCGACCGCCTTGCCCAGCTGGCGGCGTCGGCGAAGGTGGTGCCCACCAGCGTCGAGTTCCTCGACATCGCCGGCCTGGTGAAGGGCGCCAGCGAGGGCGAGGGTCTGGGCAACCAGTTCCTGTCGCACATCCGCGAGGTGCACGCGATCCTCCATGTGGTCCGCTGCTTCGACGACGACGACGTCGTGCACGTCGACGGGTCGGTGGATCCGGCCCGCGACATCGAGGTCATCGAGACGGAGCTGCTCCTCAAGGATCTCGACACCATCGGCAAGCGCGTCGACCGCGCGCGGCGAAGCGCCCGCACCGGCGACCGGGCGGCCCAGGGCGAGCTGGCGCTGCTGGAGCGGCTGCAGGCCCACTTGGAGAGCGGCGCTCCAGCGCGCACGTTCCCCACGTCCGGCGCCGACGAGGGCGCGCTCGTGCGCGAGACCTTCCTGCTGACCGAAAAGCCAGTGCTGTACGCCGCGAACGTCGCCGAGTCGCAGCTACCGGGCGGCGAAGGCGACCACGTCGAGGCGGTGCGCAAGATGGCGGCTGACGAAGGCGCCGAGGCGGTCGTCGTGTCCGCCGAGGCCGAGGCGCAGATCTCCGAGCTCGACCCTGAGGAGCGCGCCGAGTTCCTGGCGGAGCTCGGCCTCCACCGGTCGGGCCTGGACCAGCTGGTCACGGCGGCCTACCGCCTCCTCGGCCTCATCACCTTCTTCACCGCGGGGCCGAAGGAGGCCCGCGCCTGGACCGTCCGCTCCGGCACCAAGGCGCCGCGCGCCGCGCGCGAGATCCACTCCGACATCGAGCGCGGCTTCATCCGCGCCGAGGTCATCTCCTACGCCGACTACGACGCCCTGGGCAGCGAGCAGGCGGTCAAGGACGCGGGCAAGCTTCGGGTCGAGGGCAAGGAGTACGTGCTCGTCGACGGCGACGTCGTCCACTTCCGCTTCAACGTTTGATGACCTCCGGGGACGCGCGGCGGTTGGCGCCGCCTGACGGGGTGGCATAAGGTGGCGTCCTTCCTGAGGGCGATTAGCTCAGGGGGAGAGCGCGTCCCTGACACGGACGAGGTCAGAGGTTCAAATCCTCTATCGCCCACCCGACCAACGAGGCTCGACCTTCGGTTACGCTGCCCGTGTGGCGACGGTGATTGAGTGGCTGCTCGACTCTGATCCCAGCGTCCGGTGGCAGGTCATGCGGGATCTCACCGGTGCGCCTGCCGACGTCGTTGCGGCGGAGCGGTCGCGCGTCGCGACAGAGGGCTGGGGCGCGCGACTGCTCGGCCTGCAGGGCCCGGACGGCCAATGGGATGGCGGCACCCACTTTCCCAGGTGGGCCTGGGAGTCCGAGCCATCCGAGCAGCCGTGGACCGCCACGACCCACTCCCTGCTGGTGCTGCGCGACCTCGGGCTCGATCCGGCCGACGAGCGGGCGCGCAGCGCAGTGGCGCTCGTGCGCGAGAACAGCAAGTGGGAGGAGGGCGGCCAGGATTTCTTCGCTGGCGAGGTCGAGCCGTGCATCAACGGGATGGCGGTGGCCCTCGGTGCGTACTTCGGCGAGAGCGTCCAGGGAATCGTCGACCGCCTCCTCGGCGGGCAGTTGAGCGACGGCGGGTGGAACTGCTGGGCCGAGCACGGCGCCACGGTGTCTTCGTTCCACACCACGATCTGCGTGCTGGAGGGCCTGCTGGAGTACCAGCTGGCCACCGGCGGATCGCCCGAGATGACCGCGGCTCGCCTCCGCGCGCACGAGTACCTGCTGGAGCGTCGCCTGTTCCGCCGCCTGTCCACCGGGGAAGTGATCGATCCCGCGTTCACCGTCTTCGCCTTCCCGACGCGCTGGCACTTCGACGTGTTGCGAGGTCTCGACTACCTGCGCAGCGCGGGCGCCGCACCCGACGAGCGGACCGCGGAAGCGATCGAACTGGTACGTTCGAAGCGCGACGAGGACGGGCGCTGGCTCCTCGAGAACACGCACCCGGGAGCGGTGCACTTCGAGATGGAAGAGGGCGACGGCCGGCCCAGTCGGTGGAACACCCTGCGCGCCCTACGGGTGCTGGACTGGGCCCAGAGCGGGTCGGTGCAGCAGGGGTCGTAGCGCGACGCGCCGCCCGAGACGGCGCGTCGCTCGTGGGCTGCGGGCGTCAGCTGGCGGCTGGGAGGTGCTCGTGGAACCAACGCCGCCTGGGCAGCTGCCCTACACCGAGGACGATGTCGCCGAGGCGGCCGCGCGATTGCGGGCGATCTGCTCGCAGCTGCCGGACGTGACGGAGCGCGTCAGCCACGGCGCCATCACGTTCTTCGTCCGCGGCAAGCGCTCGGTCGCCTACCTGACCGACGACCACCACGGCGACGGGCGCCTCGCCCTGGTTTGCGCTGCGGCGCCCGGTGTGCAGGCCGAGCTGCTGAGCGTCGAGCCGGCGCGCTTCTTCCGGCCTCCCTACGTCGGCCACCGCGGCTGGATCGGCGTGCGGCTCGACGTCGAACTCGACTGGGACGAGGTCGCCGCCATCGTCGAGGACGCCTACCGCTGTGTGGCCCCGCCAACGCTGCTGCGCCGACTCGACGCGCGCGACGCGTGAGTCGAGGACCGCAGAGCGTCGCCACGACACCGGTGATACCGGTGGCACGCGGGTGACGCAGCCAGCCGACGCTCTTCGGCGGCCTCGCCGCCGCGGCGGGCCGTTACGGTCGTCAACCCACCCAGAGGCAGAACGGATGTCCTGCCGGATCGAGGTAGACGCGAACGTCGTCCTGCGGCTGGTGATCAGCCAGCGTGGCGCCGCATGCCCTGGCGTGTGCGCCCGCGGTGTCGAGATCGTCGACGCGGATCTCCAGGTGCATCATCATCTGCTGGTCGCCGGCGCGGGCCGGCCAGGTGGGCCGGACGTGGGTGGGCTCGCTCTGGAACCCCAGCCCCACTCCCCCATCCGGATCCGGCACGGTCACCCAGTCGAGCTCCTCCGTCGCGACCTCCCAGCCCAGGAGTCGCTCGTAGAAGCGTGCAAGGGCACCAGGATCCGGTGCGCTGATGGTGACCGTGGTGAGTGTCAGTCCGTTGGTTTGAGTCATGCCGTGGACCTCCAGAGCGACGAGGGACGCCAAGTGTGACGTGTCGTCAGGCGGAGGGGTGAGATCCGCGACGACATTCGGAACCATCCGAGGCGACTGGCGCGACACGCCGTCGCCACCGGCCAGGGCGCTGCGCCCGAGCCGACCGACCTCCCCGATCTGTGAACACGTTGTCAGCGCCGGGACCGGCCCCCGATCGTACCCGGGCTGTCCTCCGCAAGCTCGCCCCCAGCCGCCGCGGCGCTGTTCACCGAGCCCGCAACACGACTGCTCGATGACCTGATCGGCGCGAAGGTGCCGCTCCTCGGCTCACAGCTCGACCGAGCCGGTAGCGCGCCAAGCGGTCGCCTATGCGCGTGCGTCGCGGCAGCCATTCAGGCATCGACGACGCTGACTATCTCATCGCCGCCACCGCGAATATCCTGGACGCGCCCCTGCTCACCACGAACGTGCGTCACTTCCCCATGTTCGAGGGTCTCACGAGACCCTACTGACGCGGCCTGCTTCAAGGAGCGGGTATCGCCGGCGCTAGTGCTCCTCCGCGGAAGTCTCCTACATTCGGCCACGCCTGCCCGTTCATGGCCTCAAGCGCCGGCCGGGCTGGGGCTCGCTGCGTTGCGTCGTCGCCCAAGTACGGCCCAGTACGAGGCGCTGT
>JACDBB010000011.1 GCA_013695145.1 Euzebyales bacterium | reverse complement strand
GAGCAACACTTTCGGTGAGATGCCGCCCAGCGGGGCCAGCTACGCGTCGAGGGCGTCGCCGAGGTAGTCGTGCCAGTCGGGGCGCACGCCACCGACGGCGACCACCAGCCAGAACGCCGCGCGCGGGGCGTAGGGCCGGGCGCGCAGGACCATCCCCGCCTCCTCGGGCGTGTGGTCCTTCTTGCGGCTGTTGCAGCGGCGGCAGGCGGCCACGACGTTCTCCCACTCGTGGGCGCCGCCGCGGCTGCGCGGCACGATGTGGTCGACGTTCTCCGCGCCGCTACCGCAGTACCCGCAGGCGTTGCGGTCGCGGATGAACACCCCGCGCCGCGACAGCGCGGCGCGGCGGCGGTACGGCACATGCACGAAGCGGCGCAGCCGCACCACCGACGGCGCGGCCAGGTCCAGCGTCGCCGAGCGGTAGCGGTGGCCGTTGGTGGCGACCACATCCGCCTTGGCCGCCAGCACGAGGACGAGGGCCCGGCGCGCCGGCACGACGCACAGCGGCTCCATGGTGACGTTGAGGACCAGCGACTTCCCGGGTCCACGCCCGTTGGTCGCTACCCCGCCGCGGCGGGCGTCGCCCGCTACCCCGTCGGTGCGGCGTGCGGCGCCGTTCGTAGACACGGCCGTGACCAGCCCCCCCGCGATGGAATCAGCGGGTGGTGCGGTCGCGGGCTCGCGCGCCCGCATGGGTGGTGGGCCAACATCCACGCCGTCCTCCCCCGCGACGGTCGGATCGTCTCGTCTCCCCGGCCGCTGCGGCCGCGCCACTGTAGCACCGGAGCGGCGCGCAACCCGCCCGGTCGGGGGGCTGGGCGCCGATGGCGCAGCGGGCCGCCAACCGCCACACTGCCGGAACGCACCGGAGTGCCAGGCGCGGTGGGTGGTGGAGGTCGAATGGCTGAGCGCTGGAGGTCAGTCCTCCAGGTCGACCACGCCGAACCCGGCGAGCGTGTTCAGCGTCGAGCCCCACACGAGCACCAGGCTGTCGATGGCGTCCTGCCGTTCGTGCTCCTCGCCCAGCACCAGCCAGCAGTGCGCGAAGTGCTCGACCATCGCCACCAGCGCGGAGGCGACCGTCATGGGCGGCAGCCGCCTCCCCCGACCTGAGGCCTGCACCGTTGCGGCCACGTTCTCGGCCACCCGCTCGACGAACAGCCTGCGCGACGCGAGGTACAGCGCACCGAACGCGGGCTCGTCGCGGGCGGCCTGCAGCCACGTGCGCATGATCACCGCGTCGCGGTCGTAGCGGTCCAGGAACCCGCCCATGACCCGCTCGAGCGCCCCGCGGACGTCATCGGCCTGCCACGCCTGCAGGGCCAGCCCCGCGATGTCGGCCTGGCTGGAGCGGACGAGGTCGTCGAGGATCTCCGCCTTGTTCTTGTAATAGGTGTAGAAGGTTCCGTGGCTCACCCCGGCGCGGGTGACGATGTCCTCGACACGCGTGGCCAGCCAGCCGAGCTCACCGAACGCATCGAGCGCCGCCTTGCGCAGCTTGGCGCGCGTGCGCGCGCCGCGGGAGGACGGCGCATCGCCGTCGGCCTGCGGTCGCTCGTGCGCCTCGCTCACCAAGCGATCCTAACCGCGCGCTCCGCTCACGCTGTCGGCTCCGCCCGGACGACGAGCCCTTCCCTGGGCGCCAGGCGGCCATCCTCGATGTCCTCCGCGTAGTGGCAGGCGGCCACCTGCCCCTGTGACTCCCGCCCGGACAGGGGCCGAAGGAGCGGTTCCTCGTCATGGCAGCGCTCCGGCTGCACGTAGGGGCAGCGGGTGTGGAACCGGCACCCGGTCGGCGGGTCGGCCGGCGATGGCAGGTCACCGGTGAGGATGATGCGCTCGCGGGACCGCTCCACCTGCGGGTCGGGGATGGGCACCGCGGACAGCAGCGCCCGCGTGTAGGGGTGCTTGGGGCTGTTGTAGAGCGTGTCGGCGTCCGCGATCTCGACGATCTTGCCGAGATACATCACCGCGATGCGGTCCGAGATGTGCCTGACCACCGCCAGGTCGTGCGCGATGAACAGGTACGTGAGCCCGAACTCGGCCTGCAGGTCCTCGAGCAGGTTCACGATCTGGGCCTGGATCGACACGTCGAGGGCGCTGACGGGCTCGTCGGCGACGATGAGGTCGGGGTTGAGCGCGAGCGACCTGGCCAGGCCGACGCGCTGGCGCTGCCCCCCGGAGAACTCGTGAGGGTACCGATTGGCCGCGTTGGCGGGCAGGCCGACGACCTCGAGCAGCTCGCGAACCCGCCGGTCGGCCTGTGAGCCCTCGGCCAGGCCGTGGACCTCCAGCGGCTCCGCGATCGCGTTGCCGACGTTCTGGCGTGGGTTCAGCGAGGAGTACGGGTCCTGGAAGATCATCTGCATGCGCCGCCGCAGCGGGCGCAACTGCCGCGTGGAGGCGCCTGAAATATCCTGGCCGTCGAACACGATCCGTCCCGCGGTCGGCTCGTACAGGCGCAGGATGGTGCGCCCGACGGTGGTCTTGCCGCATCCGGACTCCCCGACGAGCCCGAGGGTCTCCCCGGACAGGACGTCGAAGGTCACCCCGTCGACGGCCTTGACGACCGACCTGGACCGGCCGAACCCCCCTTCGCTGAAGTGCAGCTTGAGGTCCTCCACGCGCACGAGCGCGTCGGGGCGCGCGGCGGGCTGGGAGTCCGTCACGCGTTGCCCTGCCGGCCGCGACCGATGCCGGCCGCCGTGAGGTCGGCCTGGGGCACGGGGTTGTGGCACGCCACGAGATGGGCGCGTCGGCCGGCGCCGCCGCTCGGCCCGCTGCCCTCGACCGGGCGGAGGATGGGCAGCTCGTCCCACGACGCCTGCGTCGCGTAGGCGCATCTGGGGGCGAACGCGCATCCGGTCGGCCGCTCGGTGAGGTCGCGCGGCGCTCCGGTGATGGGCTCCAGGCGCTGCGCGCGGCCGGCGTCCAGCCGCGGCACCGACCGCAGCAGCCCGAACGTGTACGGGTGGCGGGGCTGGGCGAACAGCTCGTCGGTTGGGGCGGTCTCGACGAAGCGCCCCGCGTACATGACGTGGGTGCGATCGCAGATCCCGGCGACGACGCCGAGGTCGTGGGTGATCAGCACCAGTGCCATGTCCTCGGAACGGACCAGATCCCGCAGGAGCTCGAGGATCTGCGCCTGGATGGTGACGTCGAGCGCGGTCGTCGGCTCGTCGGCGATCAGCACCTTGGGCTTGCAGGCGATCGCCATCGCGATCATCACCCGCTGACGCATGCCCCCCGAGAACTGGTGCGGGTAGTCCGACAACCGGTCCCCCGCGTTGGGGATGCCGACCCGCTCAAGCAGCGCCTGCGCCTCGGAACGGGCGGCCTTGCGGTCCACGTCCAGATGGCGGCGCAGCACCTCGGTGAGCTGCCTGCCCACGGTCAGCACCGGGTTGAGCGACGTCATCGGGTCCTGGAAGACCATGGCCATGTCGCGACCGCGGATCCGACGCAGCTGCGAGTCGGGCATCTCGAGCAGGTCGCGACCCTCGAAGCGGGCGCTGCCGCCCGTGACCCTGCCGTTGCGAGCCAGGATCCCGAGGATCGCCAGGGACGACACGCTCTTGCCGCACCCGGACTCGCCGACGATGCCCAGCGTCTCGCCGGGCTCGACGTCGTAGGAGATGCCGTTGACGGCGTAGACGGTCTGGCGGCGCGTCGAGAACGACACCTGGAGGTCCGCGATCTCAAGCAGCGTCATCTTCGATCCCCCGACCTAGCTCCGCAGCTTGGGGTCGATGGCCTCGCGCAGGCCGTCGCCGATCAGGTTGAGCCCGAGCACGCTGAGCACGATCGCGAAGCCGGGGAAGATGACCAGGTGGATCGACTGGTTCAGCCGGCCGGCGTTGTCCGCGAGGATGCGGCCCCACTCCGGAAGTCCCGGGTCTGAGGGCCCGAGGCCGAGGAAGGACAGCCCGGCCACGTCGATGATGGCGGTCGCGCACGCCAGTGTCGCCTGCACGATGACGGGCGCGACCGAGTTCGGCAGCAGGTGCCGGAACAGGATCCGTGGCCCGGGCGTCCCGACGGAACGCGCCGCCAGGATGTAGTCCGACTCGCGCTGGCCGAGGATCGTGCCGCGCAGCAGGCGGGCGAAGACCGGCACGTTGGTGATCCCCACCGCGATCATGATCTGCCCGAGACCGCGTCCAAGCACGGTGACCAGCCCGATGGCCAGCAGAAAGCCGGGGAAGGCCAGCATGATGTCCATGCTGCGCATGACGACGGTGTCGATCCTGCCGCCGAAGTAGCCGGCCAGGGCACCGAGCGACATGCCGAACGTGAGCCCCACAGCCACCGACACAACACCGATCAACAGCGACAGGCGCGCGCCGTACACGATGCGGCTGAACAGGTCGCGACCCTGGTCGTCCAGACCGAACCAGAACTCCGAGGTCGGACCCGGCGGATTGGTCGCAAGGCCACCCACGCGCTCCGCCGGGCCGTATGGGGCGACGAGCGGGGCGAAGATCGCGAGCAGGACGAACGCCCCGATGAGCACCATCCCCAGGATGGCCCCGGGGTTCCGTCGCAGCCGGACCAGCGCGTCCTTGAGCAGCCCGGACGGCTGCTCGACGGCGAGCTCGGCGGCCTGGGCCTCGGCGATGCTCATCGGTAGCGGATCCTCGGGTTGAGGAACGCGTAGGAGATGTCCACGACCAGGTTGACCGTGACCACCACGAGCGCGAAGAAGATGATGCCGCCCTGGATGACGGCGAAGTCGCGCGCGTTGATGGCCGTGAGCATCCAGCGGCCCACCCCCGGCCAGGCGAAGATCGTCTCGGTCAGGATTGCGCCCGTGAGCAGCAGACCGGTCTGCAGTCCGAGCACCGTGACCACCGGCAGCAGCGCGTTGCGCAGGATGTGCCGCCGGTCCACCACGCCGGGTGTCATCCCCTTGGCGCGCGCCGTGCGCACGTAGTCCTCGCTGAGGACGTCGAGCACCGCCGCGCGGGTGATGCGGGCGATCACCGCGAGGGGGATCGTGGCCAGCGCCACGGCGGGCAGGAACAGGTGCTTGCCGGCGTCGACCAGCGCCTCGGTGTTGCCCGTGAGCACGGCGTCGAGCGTGTACAGGCCGGTCGGGTTGTCCATGATCGTGGAGAACCCGAGGCGGTTGACGGTCGGGAAGATGCCCCACCGCACCGACAGGAAGTACTTGAGCAGCAGCGCGAGGAAGAACACGGGGAAGCTGATGCCGATGAGCGAGCCGAACAGGCTGGCCTGGTCGATGGGCCCCTGATAGCGCTTGGCGGCGATGTAGCCGAGCGGCACGCCGATCAGCGTGGCGATCAGGATGGCCGCGAGTCCGAGCTCGATCGTGGCCGGGAAGCGCTCGATCAGCTCGGTGAGGACGGGCTGGCGGGTCTGCAGGCTCTGGCCGAGGTCCCCGGACAGGATGTTGCCCATGTAGCGCCCGTACTGGACGAGCAGCGGGTCGTTGAGTCCGAGCTGCTCCTCGATGGCCGCGACGTTCTCCGCCGTGGCCCGCTCCCCCAGCAGCGCCTGCGCAGGCCCGCCCGGCAGCGCCCGCACGAACGCGAACACGATGATCGACAGGCCGAACAGGATCGGCACGAGCAGCAGCACGCGCCGCACGATGTACCGCAGCACCGGGATCCTTCCACCTGGACGGCGGACACGCGCCTGGCGGCGCGGAGTCCCCAGCCCCGCCCGGCGCCAGGCTTAACGCCTGGCGCC
>JACDBB010000006.1 GCA_013695145.1 Euzebyales bacterium | reverse complement strand
CTGGCGCCGCCGACGTCGGCGCCCTGCGCAGCGCTGTCCGCGAACGTGTCCGCTCGGGTCTGCGCTTCGACGTCGAGGTCACCGCCGTGGGGGAGCTGCCCGACGACGCCCGCATCACCGATGTCCGAACCTGGGACTGATCCAGTCGCAGCTCTAGCGTCGGGCTAGCGTGCCCCTGCCGTGGGGGCTGCCGTGTCGGCGAACTCGTAGCGCCTGACGGCGTCCTGGTCGATCTCGACGCCCAGGCCAGGGCCGTCCGGGACGGCGATCTCGCCGTGCTCCACGGCGAAGCCGCCGACGACGAGTTCGTCCCTGAACGGGTTGTCGCGGACGTCGTACTCGATCCCGGTGATCGCCGGGTGCGCGGCGGCGACCTGGGCCGCCGCGGCCAGCGCGACCCCTCCGCCGTACCAGTGCGGCGCGACGGGCTTGCCGTGGTCCGCGGCCAGTTCGCACACCGCGAGCAGCTCGCCGACGCCGCCGAGCTTGGCGACGTCGGGCTGCAGCACGGCGATCGCCTCGTGGGCCGCGAGCGCGGCGAACCCCCTTCGGCCGTAGGTGTTCTCGCCGGCCGCGGCCGGTATCCCGGTCCTGCGGAACAGCGCGGTCAGCTCGGCGGGATCCATGTCGCGCAGCGGCTCCTCGACCCACGGCGTCGCCGGGGAGGCCAGCCGCGACAGGCGCCGCACCGCCTCCTCCAGCGTCCAGGCCTGGTTGGCGTCGAGCACGAGCTGGTCGTCGGTGAGCAGGGTGCGGGCGCTGTCCACGGTCGCGATGTCGGTGGCCTCCCCCAAGCCAACGCGGCACTTCGCGCGCGTGAACCCCTTCTCGAGGACGCGGGCGACCAGCTCGGCGACGCCGTCGGGCCCCAACCCGCTCGCGTAGACGGGGACGCGCTCGCGTTCCCGCCCCCCGAGGAGCTCGGCGACGCTCGCGTCGCGCAGCTTGCCGACCAGGTCCCACAGCGCGATGTCCACGCCGCTGAGCGCCTGCGCCACGGGCCCGGGCGCGCCCCACTGCCTGGCGAAGCCGGCCAGCCCCGCCCGCAGCTCGGCCACGAGGCGCCGGTGGTCGTCAACAGGCTCGCCGACCAGCGCCGGAGCGATCCCGCGCCGTATCGTGGCCACCCGCTCGAAGCACGCCCAGGGCGGGTAGTTGATCCAGCTCTCCCCGTGCCCGACCGTCCCGTCGTCGGCCTCGACCTCGACCAGCGCCGTCCAGCGGTGCGCGAGCGCGCCGAACGACATCCGCACCGGTTCGTCCAGCTCGCTGCGCAGCACGCGAACTCGCACGTCGGCAACGCGTCTCATCCCGTCGCGCCTCTCCGCCTCCCGCGTCGCCGCTCCCCTATACTGCCGCTGCATGCTACACGCAGTCCTGTCGGGACGAGGCGAGGAGGCGGCGGTGACACAGGGGGCTCCCACGGACGAGCAACCGGACCGCCGACGGGTGGGGGACTGGGCGTACAACCGGCTCCGCGTGCTGATCCTCAACCACGAGCTGACCCCTGGAACGCGGCTGTCCGTGCCGGCGCTGGCCGAGCAGCTGTCGGTCAGTCGCAGTCCCGTCCGGGAGGCCGTGCTGCGGCTGATCCGGGAGGGGCTCGCGGACGAGGTGCCCCACCGCGGAGCGGTGGTGTCGCACATCAGCAGGACCGATCTCGCGGTCCTGTACGAGGTGCGCGAGGTGCTGGAGGGGCTGGCCGCGCGGCTGGCCGCCGTGGCCGTCACCGACGAGGAGGTGAGCGAGCTCGAGGAGAACCTGCAGGAGCATGAGGCGATCGTCGCATCGGGGGACCTCGAGGCGCACATGGACGCCGACATGCGCTTCCACGCGGTCATCCGCGAGGCGTCCGGCAACCCGTGGCTGACCACCTACCTGAGCCAGATCCAGGGTCAGATCCGGTTGGCCATGACCTCGACCTCCGTGACCGCCGGCGCGGAGCCCGCTCTGCACGACCACCAGCGCATCTTCGCTGCCGTCAAGGGCGGCCAAGCCGCCGAGGCCGAGGAGGCGGGGCGCATGCACATCCGCCGTCTGCGGGAGGCGCTGCTCAACGACCCGCCGCTGCGCGACGACACCGGGCCGCCGCCAGCGGGCGCCCGACGCTAGTCACCTCGTCCTGACGCGTCCTTCAGACCTGGTGGACAACGAGCCCGATGGCGGTGAGGTGGGCGAAGTCGCCGGGGTTCCGGGTGAGCAGGGGCAGGTCGTTGGCCAACGCGACGGCGGCGATCATCAGGTCGACCGCGCGTGCGCCTCTCGGCTTGCGGTCCTTCGCGCGGGTGGCGGCGTAGACGTGTCCGTACGCGCGCGCGGCCGCTGCGTCGAACGGCAACGGGTCCATGATCGACTCGATGCGCTGGAGGCGGTCCTGGCGTCGGGCGCGCTCCCGCGCATCGTCGGTCGCGTGCGGCCCGGCCGCGAGCTCTGCCAACGTGAGCGCCGAGATCGCCAGCTCAGCAGGCAGCGACTCGTTCGGGATCCGCTGCAGATCGATGACGACCGAGGTGTCGAGCAACGCGGGACTCGGTGCGGTCACGCCTGAAGCTCGTAGTCCTGCCCGGCCACCTGGTCGAGGTCATCCCGTAGGCGTTGCGCGTCAATCGACGGCGCGCCGGCCAGGCCGGTGGCCAGCACCGCTCGGCCGACGAAACGCCGCCTCACGGGGCGCAGCTCACCCACGGGCAAGCCGTTGCGGGTGACGATGAAGTCCTCGCCGCGGTCGAGGGCGCGCATGATCTCTCCGCTGTCGTTGCGGAGCTCGCGCTGGCTGATGGTTCGGGTCATGGGGCAATCGTAGCACTCGTGCTACGTGGAGGCGACCTCGAGTCGGCATCTGGAGGCCATCGCTTCGCGATGGCCTCCCGGGATTGTGAGAATCGCCCTCGCAGGCTCGGGCGATTCACGTGTCAGCAGGCCATGGGGGCTGGCGCCCCCACCCCGGAGGATGAGAATGGGGTGGCGCCGTGCTAGACGTGGGTCGCTTGTAGTGCGGCCGGCCTGCCACATTCCGGCCGGCGCCTGCGCGAGTTTGCCCCGCCGGCGGGGGCGTTCTCACGCGGGCGGAGGGTGAGAGTCGCCTGTCGCAGGCTGGCCGACACTGTGTCGGAACAGCCACGCATAGCGCAGGAGTCTCGACAGGGTGTCGACCGTCGACCCCTGGGCGCTCGGGCGCATT
>JACDBB010000224.1 GCA_013695145.1 Euzebyales bacterium | reverse complement strand
GGCGACCAGGGCTCAGCGGGCGGTGACCGACGCTGGGCAGATGACAAGGAGACGCATCGTGCGGGTACTTACGCGAATCACTTCGCTGGCATGTGTGCTGGTGCTCGCGCTTGCGGCGTGCACCGGCAACGGGGACGACGTGGCCGTCGAGGACCCCGAGCTCGAGGGCGACGCGGGGGCGGGTGCTGAGGACGACCTGCCCGACCCTGAGGAGGCCGAGGGCGCCGCGACCGAGACCGACGCCGAGACCGACGCCGCGACCGAGCCCGAGACCGACGTGGCGCAGGGCGACGCCGGCGGGGAGACCCTCCAGGCCGTCCAGGACCGCGGATCTGTGGTCTGCGGGGTGAACGACGCCGTGCCCGGCTTCGGCTTCACCGATGAAGGGGGAGAGTTCTCCGGCTTCGACATCGAATTCTGCCGCGTGATCGCGGCCGCCGTGCTGGGCGACGCCGAGGCGGTCGAGTTCCGGCCGCTGACGGCCGAGCAGCGCTTCACCGCGCTGCAGTCGGGCGAGATCGACGTGCTCGTGCGCAACACGACGTGGACGTCGTCTCGCGACGGCGGGGAGGGCGCCCAGTTCGCCACGACCACCTTCTACGACGGCCAGGGGATGATGGTGCGCTCCGACAGCGAGTTCGAGGCCATCGAGGACATGCAGAACACCGCCATCTGCGTACTGTCGGGCACCACGACCGAGCTCAACCTGACGTCGCGCTTCGCGGCGGGCGGGATCGAGTACGAGCCGGTGCCGTTCGAGGACAACGAGACGCTGCAGCAGGCGTTCGAGCAGGAGCGCTGTGACGGCTGGACCTCGGACAAGTCCCAGCTCGCCGGGGTGCGCTCGGCGTTCCCCGAGGGGCCCGAAGCCCTGCGCATCCTCGACGAGACGTTCTCCAAGGAGCCGCTCGGTCCGGCGGTGCGTGAGGGAGAGGCCGACTGGTTCGACGCGGTCAACTGGGCGGTCATCGCGACGATCGAGGCCGAGGAGTTCGAGATCGACTCGACCAACGTGCAGGACAACCTCTCCAGCGACAACCCCGACATCCTGCGTTTCCTCGGGCAGCCCGGCGCTGAGGACGACGCTGTGTTCGACGCGGGACTCGGCTTGGACGCCGAGTTCGCGGTGAACGTGATCGAGCAGGTCGGCAACTACGCGGAGATCTACGACCGCAACGTCGGCCCGGACACCGGCCTCGGCCTGGAGCGGGGAGTCAACGCCCTGTGGACCGAGGGCGGCCTGATGTACGCGCCTCCCTACCGCTAGGACCAGGGTGGTGCCACAGACGCCACCGACGGCTGCCGCGGTCCGGCAGCAGCGCCCGCCGCCATGGCGCGACGTGCGCGTGCTGCGGGTCGTCCTTCAGGTCGTTTTCGCGATCGCCGTCGTGGCGCTGCTGTGGTTCCTCGCCAGCAACCTGCTCACCAACCTGAGGTCGGCGGGCCTGCCCACCGGCTTCGACTATCTCGGCCGACCGCACGGCACGGACATCCGCGACTCGGACTTCCGACCATCGCAGGCCGTGCGGGCGGCGATCATCGTCGCGCTGGTCAACACCGTCCGCGTGGCGTCGGTCGGCATCCTGCTCGCCAGCGTCCTCGGCCTGCTCATCGGGCTCGCGCGCCTGTCGACGAACTGGCTCGTGCGCAGGGCCGCGGCAGCCTACGTCGAGCTGCTGCGCAACGTGCCCGTCCTGGTGATCATCATCTTCATGTACGTCGCGGTGATCCTGCGCCTGCCCCCGATCTCCAGGCCCATCGAGGCGGTCGGGGCGTTCGTGTTCTCCAACCGGGGACTGGCCGTGCCATGGGGCGAGTCCGAGGACGGAGCGGGCGGCTTCACCCTGGTGCTGCTCGTCGCGCTGGTCGTCGCGCTCGCGGTCGCGTGGTGGCGCACCCGGCGCAACGAGCGCACCGGCGAGCCGCACCACCGGTTCCTGTGGGGTCTCGGCGTGTTCGCCGGCGTCGCGGCGCTGGGCTACATCGTCCTGGGGGGGCCGGTCACGCTGACGGTGCCCACCCGTGACGGCAGGGTCGTGGCGGGCGGCATCAACCTCGGGCCCGAGTACGCGGCCGTGCTGATCGGGCTGGTGATCTACACGGCCAGTCACATCGCGGAGATCACGAGGGGCAGCATCCTCGCGGTCCCCAAGGGCCAGAGCGAGGCCGCGAACGCCGTCGCCCTGTCCGGTTTCCAGCGGCTGCGCTACGTCGTGCTGCCCCAGGCGCTGCGCATCGCCGTGCCGCCGGTGGCCAACCAGTACCTGAACCTCACGAAGAACTCCTC
>JACDBB010000218.1 GCA_013695145.1 Euzebyales bacterium | reverse complement strand
CGCGCCCCTGGTGTTCTACCTTGTCCTCAACCCTATGGTTGAACACAAGGAAGGAAGGCTGTGGCCGCTGATCCGCTCTCGCGGGTGTTCTCGGCGCTGGCCGATCCCACCCGGCGCGACATGGTGGCCAGACTCACCGTCTCTGACGCCACCGTCAACGAGCTCGCCGAGCCCTACGACGTGACCGTCCAGGCCGTCTCCAAGCACCTCAAGGTGCTTGCAGACGCCGGTCTGGTCAGCCGCACCCGGCAGGCCCAGCGCCGCCCGGCGCACCTCGAAACAGAGGTCTTCGACCTGATGACCAAGTGGATCGAGCGCTACCAGCGCCGGGCCGAGGAGCGCTACCGCCGCCTCGACGACGTCCTGGCGTCGATGCCCGACGACGTCGAACCCACCGCACCGCGACAACCACCCAAGACAGGAGCAGGCACGTGACCACCTTCAGCGCGCATGAGACCGAGATCACCGCCGACCCCGACGTCCCCCTCGTCCGGATCACCCGCGAGTTCGACGCCCCGCCCGAGAAGGTCTTCCGGGCCCACACCGACCCCGAGCTCGTCGTCCAATGGCTCGGGCCGCGCAACACCGACATGCGGATCGACCACTACGACTGCCGCACCGGCGGGTCATACCGCTTCCTGCACATCAGCGACGGCGAGGAGTACGGCTTCCGCGGCTGCTTCCACGAGGTGCGCCCCTCGGAGCTGATCGTGCAGACCTTCACCTTCGAGGGCGTGCCCGACGGCGTCGCCCTGGAGCGCCTCGTGCTGGAAGATCTCGGTGACGGCCGCACCCGCCTGACGGCGACCTCGCTGGTCGACTCCTTCGAGGACCGCGACGCCTTCCTCGCCAGCGGCATGGAGGACGGCGTCCGCGAGGGCTACGAGCGCCTGGACGAACTGCTCGCCAGCTGACCCTCGCGCGCCAGCGCACGGTAGTGGGGCCTCCCCCTATCGCCGGCAACTACGGAGCGTGAGGGGCCGCCGCACCCGGCCGAGCAATCGGCCATTGCGCGGCCGAGGCTGCCACGCACGCGCTTCATCGGCAGCCACAGACGATCGGAGGGCCCTCCGGGCAGTGGCGTGAAGCCCCAGGCGGCGTACCAGGCGGCGGCGCGGTCGTTGAGGGCGTCCACGACGACCGCACGGATGGCGAGGTGCTGGTCGGCCTCGATGATGCGGTGCAGAGCCTGTTGGAGCAGCCAGGCCCCTAGCCGGCGGCGCTTGTGCCGCCTGTGGCGGGCGAGTCGGGCGATGAGCGCGGCGCCGACCTGATCCAGACCAGCCAGCCCGCGGCGTTCGCGAGCTGTTGGAGCTCCGGCACGGGAGTGGCGTCGTCGAGGGCGGCGTAGAACATCTCAGCGTGGTCGGGGCTGATCCGCACGCGCCGCCGGTCGGCGAGGTCTCGGCGGGCGTCCTCGACGGTGCGGGAGCGCACGTAGTCCTAGATGGACAGACCGGCTTCGGCCGCGGCCTGCTGGATCAGCTCGTGGTCCTGCGCCGGCGTCAAGGTGACGCTCAGGAGGGCGGCTGGCTGTCACGGACAACCGCGATCGCCATGCCGTCGTGGCCCTTGACCCCAACCTGCTGCACCACCGCCGCGGCCACGCGCGGGTCGGCGGCGACCGCGGCGTTGAAGCGCTGGACGCCGGCCACCGCCTCGTCGTCGGTCGACCCGAGCGCCACCTTGCCTTCGCGCACGACGTTGTCGGCCACGATCAGCGTGCCGGGACGCGCGAGCCGCAGCGCCGCGTGGAGGTACTCGGTGTAGGGCGGCTTGTCGGCGTCGATGAACACCATGTCGAACGGCCCTGCCCCCTCCCGCCCGAGCTCGTCAAGCAGGTCGAGGGCGCGGCCGACGCGCACCTCGACACGGTCGGCGAGGTCGGCCTGAGCGACGTTCTCCGTGGCCACGGCGGCGTGCCGCGGCTCGGCCTCCAGGGTGATCAACGCGCCGTCGGGCGGCAGCGCTCGCGCGAGCCAGATCGTGCTGTAGCCGCCGAGCGTGCCGATCTCCAGTATCCGCCGGGCGCCGCAGGCCAGCGCCAACACGTGCAGGAAGCGCCCGAGGCCTGCGGACACGTGGATGGCGGGCAGCCCCGCGGCGGCGGAGCGCTCCAGCGCGCCACGCAGCACGGGATCATCGCCACCGAACAGGCCGTCGACATAGGTGTCCACGGCCGTGTAGATGTCGGTTCCCAACCCTCACCTCGCTTGTTGCCGCGGATGGCGCCGTCAGCACCCTACTCGCCACCCGTGTGCACGGGCGGCACCGCCGCCCGCCGCGTCCCGAGACCAGCGCCGGATGCCGGGGCGATGCCCTCGCGCTCGGCCGCTCGTATCCAGGTGAACGTCGTGCCAATACCAGAGATGCTCAGAGATCGGCGCTGACCGGGATCAAACCACGGTCACGAGACGCGCCGCCAGTGGCTCACGGTAGCCTGGGCACTCCCCACTTGAGGTGCATGACCATCTGCGGCATCGTCGTCCATCACCATCCCGACTCTGGCAATCTCGACTCTCGCAGTCCCGGCGCTGGCGGAAACGCGGCGACCGCCATGGCGGCTGACTCCAACATCGGTCCCCGGATGCTGGCGAGGCTCGGCCACCGAGGGCCCGATGGCACCGGCACCGCGGCTGTCGGCGCCACCTGGCTGGGCCACACCCGGCTGTCGATCGTCGACGTCGCTGGCGGAGCCCAACCGTTCACCGGGTCCGACGGGCGGCGCAGCGCCGTCTGCAACGGCGAGATCTACAACCATCGCGAGCTGGCCGCGTCGCTGGATGGACGGACGTTCGCGACGGCGTCGGACAGCGAGGTCGTGCTGCACGCCGTCGCCGCCTGGGGACCCGCGGGGGTCGCCGAGCTGCGCGGCATGTTCGCCTGCTGCGTCGCCGACGCCGGGGGCGGGCTCGTCGCCGCCAGGGACCCGGTCGGGATCAAGCCCCTCTACTGGGCGCGCCGCGGGGAGCAGACGCTGTTCGCCTCGGAGCTGGCCGCCTTCGACGTCGAGTGGAGGCCTGACGTCGAGGTCTTCCCGCCGGGCCACTACTGGACGCCAGACACTGGGCTCGTCCGCTACGCGACGCTGGAGGTGTCCGGCCCGGAGCTCACCACCTGGGACGAGGCGAAAGCGCAGGTGCGGTCCACCCTGATCACCGCCGTCCACCGGCGCATGATGTCCGACGTCGGGATCGGCGTGTTCCTGTCGGGGGGCCTTGACTCCAGCCTCGTCGCGGCGATCGCCGCGCGAGCGGCCCGTGAGCGGGGCGAGCGACTCCCGTCGTTCGCCGTCGGGCTCGCCGACAGCCCTGACCTCGTCGCCGCCCGCGCCGTGGCGAAGCACCTCGACCTAGAGCATCACGAGCGCGTCTACACCGTCGAGGAGGCCGCCGCGAACGTCGACCAGGTGGTGGCGGTCACCGAGTCCTACGAGCCGTCGCTGGTGCGCAGCGCCGTGCCCAACTTCTTCCTCGCCGAGCTCGCCGCCCGCCACGTGAAGGTCGTGCAGACGGGCGAGGGCGCAGACGAACTGTTCGCCGGGTACGACTACCTGCGCGACCTCGGCGACACCGACGAGCTGCGCGCCGAGCTGGTCCGCAGCGTCGCGGGCCTGCACAACCTGAACCTCCAGCGCTGCGATCGCGTCACCATGGCCCACGGTCTGGAGGCGCGGGTGCCCTTCCTCGACCTCGACATGATCGCCGTCGCCCAGCGTGTTCCCGCCGCATGGAAGCTGCCCGGCGACCAGGGGCAGGAGAAGCGCCTCCTGCGGGACGCGTTCAGCGGGTGGCTGCCAGAGCACCTGCTGTGGCGGCGCAAGGCCCAGTTCGGCGACGGCGCCGGCGGGACCGAGGCGCTGCGGGAGTACGCCACGGCCGCGGCCGGAGACGCTGACTGGGAGGCTGCCCGCGTGGACGGACTGCCGCCGCCGCGCAGCCGGGAGGAACTGGCCTTCCAGCGCATCTTCGCTCGTCACCTGTCCGGCATCCGACCGGAGCGCGTCCTGGCCCGCTTCCCGACCGCCTGACTCGGTGGCGACGGTGCCGGGTTACACCGAGAGCAGCCTCGCGAAGAACGCGCGGTAGCGCTGCAGCGCGACCCGCAGATCCTCCGTCGAGGGTTCGCCCTCGCCGCTCCACTGCCGCTCGAGGGCGCCGCGCTCGTCCGCGAACGTCTGCGCGATCCGCTGGAGGATCTCGGCGACCAGCTCGTCGGCCTCCGCAACGGTCTCGGCCGGCGAATCGACGAAGCCGATCTGCAGGCGTTCCCAACGCGCGCGGTAGTCGGAGGACGACGTGTCATCCAGCAGGGTGGCGTGGTCCGCCGCTGCGTCCGGGTGGCCGCCGTCGCTACGCGGCGTGTCAGCCGGGGGCGCCGGCGCAGGCGGCTGCCGCTCCTGCCGCGGCGGCTCGAGCCCCTGCTCACCAGCAGGTTCCCCGCGGGCGTTCGCTTCCTGCGACGGATCGACGGCATCGGCCGGGGGCGCCGGCGCACGGTCGTCGTCAGGTGGGTCGTTGCGACCGGCCAGGTCGCTGGTGGTCATGCGCTCGTCGCTCACTTGCGGGCCTCCTGGGTCTCGGGGGGTTGCGTGCTGGGGCCGTCCAGCAACCGGTCGAACAGCGACCGGTAGTGGACCATCGCCTCGCGCAGGTCCTCGGTCGTTGCTTCCTGGCGCTCGTTCGCCAGCGAGACGGCGTGCGCGGCGCGGTAGTCGTGCACGACTTCGGGATGGTCGACCGAGACGGCGTCGGCCTGCTCGGCGAAGTCGTCGACCGGGTAGCCGCGCTCGCGCAGGACGCGGTCCACCAGCTCGTGCGCCTCGGACACGGCCTCAGACGGCTGATCGACGAAGCGCGCTTGCGCCTGCTGCCACGCGCCCGCATAGCGATCACGGGCATTGGCGTCGAGCGGCCGGATCTCGTAGGCGTCATGGCGCTTCTGCCGGTCGGCCAACTCGTGTTCGGCGGTCTTGCGGTCGTCACCGCTGGCGGCCACGGTTCGCTCGTACTCGGGGCCGAAGGAGTCCTTGAGATCCTCGGACTTGCGGCGTGTGCGGGTGACCATCACGGCCGCGATCACCGCAGCGATCAGGACGATCACGATGACGATCACGATCAGTGTGTCCATCGGCGTTCCCCTCGGTTGCGGACGATGGCTCAGGCCCCATACCCACCTGCGCCCGCCGCTAGCCATGCCGGAAGATTTCGCCAGCGCTCCGCCGCACGGCGGCGGGATGCCCGCCATCGGAGCACCGATCGGCTAACCTGCGATCACGGTCGGAGCGAGCCAGAGGAGTGCGTCAGTGGGGCGAGAAGGCGTGCCCGCATGGGTGATCGGCGCGCTGAAATGGGTGGCCATGATCGCCGTCCTCGCCCTGGTGGTGGTCTACTCCGCGCCTCGGCTGGTCACCGCGGTCACCGACGCCGTCAGCATCGAGACCGGGGGGGACGACGAGCCCGCCCCTCAGGGTCCCGAGGACGAGCCCGAGCCGATCCCCGGCCAGTCGACGATCGTCGGGGACGTGGCGGTCCGATCAGGCGCCGCCTACGGGGTGGGGGCGGGCGCCGTCGAACTGGGGACCAACGGCGCCGACGAGCTCTACCTCGCGTTCGAGCCCATCCCCATCGACCCGCCGACCTGTCTCACCGAGGTGATCCTGCGCGTGCGCCTGGTGGAGTCCGACCCCACACGCCTGTTCGCCCAACCCGCGAACCTGTCCGACGTGGGCGGTTACACCGAGGGCGACCCGCTGCCGTTCGACTCGCTGATCGCCGGCGCGGGCAGGGTGACCGCCATCACCAACGGATCGCCAGGGTTCCTGGCGTGGAACATCACCAACCAGTACGCCCTGGCCGCCTCCGCCGCCGGGGACGGAGAATCCGTGGCCGTCGCGATCCTGCCCGACGAGATCGAGGACCCAGAGGCCGAGGTCAACTCCGTCCTCGCCGGCGCTGGTGCCCCGGAGAACCAGCACGCCCGCCTCGACTGGGCGGCCACCCCGAACTGCCCGGGCGCGGCCGCGGCCGCCACCCCTTCCGAGCTGCCCACGACCCCGGAGGGCGCTGACCCGACCGCGACGCCCTCACCATCGCCACCGGAAACTACCGACGCCCAGGGATGAGCCTCGACCCACCGGGCTGCACTTCCAGGGCGACTGACGGCCAATGCACGACCCCCATGGTCATGCGAGCGTCAGGCCAGTGACGTGAGCGCCCCCGGACAGACGATCGAGATCGTCGACCCTGACCCCGCGTGGCCGCAGCGCTTCCGCACAGAGCGCGACCGCCTGTGGTCGGCGCTGCGGCAGGCAGGCGCGGCCGACGAAGTCGCCGCGATCGAGCACATCGGCTCGACCGCCGTGCCTGGACTCGCCGCGAAGGCGGTGCTCGACATCCTGGTCGGGTTGCGAGCCTTCCCCGCCGCCGAGGGGTTCGCTCGCGCGTTCGCGGCCCTCGGCTACCACCTCCACGGGGAGGCCGGGATCGCGGGTCGCCACTACTTCACGGACGCTCCGTGGGGCCGTCCTCGCACCCGCCACGTCCACGCGGTCGAGCACGGGTCGTGGTTCTGGCGCGAGCATCTGCGGTTCCGCGACCACCTGCGGCGGCAGCCCGCCGACGCCGCCGCGTACGCGGACCTGAAGCGGGATCTGGCCCGACGCCACCCGCACGACCCCGTCGCCTACACCGACGGCAAGACGGCGTTCGTGCACGCCGCGCTCGCCAGGGCGCGGGCGGCCGCGGGCGTCGGGCGCATCCACGATGCGGCCGAGCGCGGGTTCGATGCGGCCACCCTCGCCTACGAGCGGGCTCGTCCGGGCTATCCGGACGAGGCCGTCGCGTCCCTGGTTGATCGACTTCGGCTCGGGCCCGGACGCCGAGTCTTGGACGTCGGCGCCGGCACCGGCAAGCTGACGCGACCGCTCGTCGGCAGCGGTGCGACGGTCACCGCGGTGGAGCCTGTGGACGGGATGCGCCGCGCGCTCCGGACGTCGTTGCCGGGCATCGACGTCTTGGACGGCACCGCCGAGGAGCTGCCGCTGCCGACGCAGACCACGGACGCGGTCGTCGCCGGTCAGGCCTTCCACTGGTTCGACGCGTGGATGGCCCTGTCGCAGATGCATCGCGTGCTCGTCGACGGGGGTCGCGTCGGCCTGGTCTGGAACGTGCGCGACGACACCGTGGACTGGGTCGCCCGCTGGACACAGCTGCTGGCGCCGGTGTCCAACGACACGCCGCGCGAACGCCTGAGCCGTTGGCGCGACGCGGTCGTCCGCACCGAGCTGTTCACCGACCCGGAGACGGTCACGGTGCCGAACCTGCACGTCGTCCCCCGCGCGCTGGTCGTCGAGCGGATCGCCTCGACCAGCGTCGTCGCGGCGCTCGACGAGGACCGCCGCCACGAGCTGCTCGATGCGTTCCGCAGGATGCTGGCGACCCACCCGGCCACACGTGATCGCGACCGACCGGATCGGCGTCCCCTACCGCACCGAGGTCCACACCTTCCGCCGCATCCCGTGACGGTCGGGATTCGGCCGGGTCAGCCGCGGTGGTCCGGCTGAGTGACCGCAGCGGTCGTCAAGCCGAACCACCGGCTGTCGCCGCCTCGCATCGGTGGCGTAGGCTGCCCGCTCATGAGCTCACGCCCCGTCTCCGTCGTCGTCGACGCGATGGATCCCGCAGCGCTGGCCCGGTTCTGGGCCGCTGCGCTGGGATGGGAGGTCACCTACGAGGCCCCCGACGAGGTCGTGGTCGAGGTTGGCGAGGAGGGCGGCCAGTGGGGAGACACCGGCGTCGTCCCGCTGGTGTTCGGACCCGTGCCGGAGCCCAAAGTCGGCAAGAACCGTGCGCATCTCGACCTGGCGTCGTCCTCCGAGCGGGAACAGGCCGAGATCGTCGATCGCCTCATCGCCCTGGGAGGACGGCGCGCCGACATCGGGCAAACAGCGGTGCCGTGGGAGGTCCTGGCCGACCCGGAGGGCAACGAGCTCTGCGTGCTCGAGCCGCGCGAGACCTACCACGGCGTCGAAGGCATCGCGGCTGTCGTGCTCGACTGCATCGACCCCGTGGCCCTGGCCGGGTTCTGGCGGGAGGCGACGGGCTGGCAGGTCGACCGCACAGCGACGGGCTTCGTCGGCCTGCGCCCCACGGATCGCACGGCGACCGCGTTGGAGCTGGTCGCGGTGCCCGAGCCCAAGGCCACCAAGGACCGTCTGCACGTCGACCTTGCGCCCCGCCCCGACGACGACCACCTCGCGGAGGTCGCCCGACTGACCGCGCTGGGCGCACGCACGATCGACATCGGACAGGGCGACGTGAGCTGGGTGGTGCTCACAGACCCCGAGGGTCACGAGCTGTGCGTGCTGACGCCCCGCTGACGCGAGCGCGCGCGTTCGCCGTCGCTGGGACTAGCGGCCGGACCGCTCCTCCCAGCGGGGCCGCACCTTGACCCCCACGTCGAGGGGGGTGCCCGCGAACCCGAAGGACTCGCGCAGGCGGCGCTCCAGGTAGCGCAGATAGGTCGGCTCGAGGTCTCCGGTCGAGAAGAAGCGGAACCGCGGCGGCCCGACCGACACCTGCGTGCCGTAGCGGATGCGCACCGCGCGGCCCGCGTGCATCGGCGGTGGGGTCGCGGCCACAGCGTCGGCCAGCCAGTCGTTCAGCCGCGAGGTGGGCACCCGCCGCGTCCACTCCCCGAGCACGCCGTCGATCGCCGGCAGCAGCCGCTGGACCGCCCGGCCGGTCGTCGCCGACGTACGGACGATCGGTGCATACGCGACGAAGTTGAGCAGCCGGTCGAGCTCGCGGTCGAGATGGTCCTGCTGCTCGGCGTCCACCAGATCCCATTTGTTCAGCACCAGCACCAGGGCGCGACCAGCATCGAGGATCTGGCGGGCCAGCTTCTGCTCCTGCTCCCCCACCCCCTCGCCGGCGTCGACGATCAGGAGCGCGGCTGAGGCTGCGTCCAGCGCCTGGACGGCGCGCACCGACGAGTAGTACTCGGTGGCCTCGGCGCTGCGGAGCCGCGCCTTGCGACGCAGCCCGGCGGTGTCGACGAAGCGGTAGGCGCGCCCGTCGGCGGTGCGCACGACCGTGTCGACGGCGTCGCGCGTGGTGCCAGGGGCGGCGTCGACCACCACCCGATCCTCACCCACCAGGCGATTGAACAACGAGGACTTGCCGACATTGGGTCTCCCGATGAGCGCGATGCCGGGGATGTCGTCGACCGCCTCGGCCGCGCGGGCGAACGCGTCCATCTCGAGCAGCCGGTCCACCACCAGGTCCAGCACGTCACCCGAGCCGCGCCCGTGCAGCGCGCTGACGGCGTGGGGTTCCCCGAGCCCGAGGCGGTACAGCTCCGCCACCTCCGCCTGCGGGTGGTTGGGGTCGCTCAGCCGGTCCGACTTGTTGGCGATGAGCAGGACCGCGAGTCCGCGCTCGCGCAGCCACGCCGCGACCGCAGCGTCCTCCTCGGTGATCCCAACCGTCGCGTCCACCACGAACAGGATGAGATCGGCCGTGGCGGTGGCCCGCTCGGCTTGTGCGGACACCTCCTCGGCGAGGTGGCCTCGCCCTTCGGCCCAGTCCGGCAGCCACCCGCCCGTGTCGACGAGGGTGAACCGCCGCGCCCGCCATTCCGCGGTGTGCGTGGTGCGGTCCCGGGTCACCCCCGGCCGCTCCTCGACGATCGCGTCACGACGACCGCTGAAGCGGTTGACCAGCGTCGACTTCCCCACGTTGGGGCGCCCGACGATCGCGACCACCGGCACCCCCGCCGCTCGGCCCCCGCCGGTCATCCCCCGCCTCCGCGCGCGGCACTCGCCGCGATGGCGTGCTCCACGAGCTCCGCCACGACCTGCTCGACGCTCCGGCCGGACGTGTCGACCTCGACCACGCCGTCGGCGCGCACCATGCGCGCGGCGTCACTGGCGTCGCGTTCGGCGATCTGGGCCGCGTGGAGCGCCACCGCGTCGGAGTCGGCCGGCCCGAGCTGCGCGGCTCGACGAGCTGCCCGCTCGGCGGGCGACGCGGTCAGCCACACCTTGAGCGGCGCGTCCGGCACGACGACGGTGCCCGCGTCGCGGCCCTCGACGACGCCACCGGCCGCACCCACCTCAGCGCGTTGCAGCTCCACCAGGTGGTAGCGCAGGGGCGGATGCGCCGAGACGGTCGAAACGGCCGCGGTCACGGCGGGGCCGCGGATCTCGTCCTCGACGTCCTGACCGTCGAGCACGACGCGTCCGGCGTAGCGGTCGATACGCGCCCGCCGCACCGTCGCGGTCACACGATCGGCGTCGGTGACGTCCACCCCCGCACGCAGCACGGCCAGCGTCGCGGCCCGGTAGTACGCCCCGGTGTCCACGTGCGGCAGCCCGAGCCGGCGAGCGAGCGCCGCAGCGATCGTCGACTTGCCAGAGCCGGCGGGGCCGTCGATCGCGATGACGAGGGGGGCGCGGCCGGTCACGGATTCTCCGGATGCCAGGCCACGCCCAGCGTGCGCAGATCGGTCCAGAACGCCGGATAGGTCTTCGACACGCACCAGGGCTCCTCGATGGTCAACGCGGGCACGCGGGCGGCGAGAGCGGCGAACGCCATCGCGAGCCGGTGGTCGTCGTAGGTGTTCAGTCGGGCGGGACGGGTCTTGCCCGGTCTGCGGGTACGACCGTGGATCGTCAGAGCAGCGGGGGCTTCCTCGACGCGCACCCCGATTTTGCCCAGCTCCCGGGTCAGCGCCGCCAGGCGATCGGTCTCGTGGGTGCGGGCGACCCCGACCCCCCTGATCTCCGACGTGCCGTCCGCCAGCGCGGCCAGGACGGCGATGGTGGTGACCTGGTCAGGCATACCGGACAGGTCGACGTCGACAGGGGCGAGCCTGTCCGGCCCCTCCACCGTAACCGCATCGTCATCGCGCGTGACCTGCGCGCCCATGGCCTCCATGACCGCCGTGATCGCGGCGTCGGGCTGCAGGGTGGTCGCCGCGTTGGTCACGGTCACGCGTCCGCCGGTCGCGGCGGCGACGGCCAGCAGGTGGGCCGCGGCGCTGGCGTCGTACTCGACGTGGTGGGTCCCCGCCCGGTAGCCGTTGCCTGTTCCAACCCTCCATGCGCCAGGGTCGAGCTCGGAGACGTCCGCGCCCCACTGACGCATGGTGGCGACCGTCAGAGCGATGTAGTCGACCGCCGCCGCGCCGCGGGTGCGGACCACGACGTCAGCCCGCGCGTAAGGGGCCACCAGCAGCACCGCGCTGGCGAACTGGCTCGACCCCGACACATCCACGGTGACCTCTCCGCCTGCGACGCCGCCCCCGGCGGCGGTGACGGGAGGGCGTCCATTCGTGCAGGAGACTTCCGCGCCCAGAGTTCGCAGGGCAGCGATCAACGACCCGACGGGGCGCCGCAGCGAGGGTGGCGCGCCGGTGACCGTGACCGGACCGCGGGCCAACGTCGACAGCGCCGTCACGAAGCGCATGGTAGTGCCCGATAGGGCCGTGTCGATCGGGTCCGCGGGGGCGACCAGCCGCCCGCCGGTCCCCTGAACACGCCAGACCACGGCGCCTGATCCAACCTCAGCCGCCGAGCCGGAGCCGGGGGCCGGACCGGTCTCGACGGCCGCCCCGAGCGCGGATACCGCCCCCGCCATGACCACCGAGTCGTCGCTGGCGAGGGGGTCCACCAGGAGGCTGACTCCGTCGGCGAGCGCCGCGGCCACGAGCATCCGGTTGGTGACGCTCTTGCTCGAGGGCGCGGCCAGTGCGCCCTGGATCGGGCCACCGGGGACAACGGTGATCGCAGTCGTCGGAATGGCCGCGCCGACCACCGTCCGGTGCTCGGTCATGGCTGGCGCTCCATGACCTCGTAGCCGCGGGCCTCGAGCGCGGCCCTGGCGATCGCGGCGTGCTTGGGGCCGATGATGGCCAGTCGCAGCCGCCCGCGCCCGCCCTCCGGGGCGTGCGAGATGCCGAGATCCTCGATGTTGACGCCGACCTCGCCCACCGTGGTGGTGACCTCCGCCAGGACGCCGGGACGGTCCGGTATGGGCATCTCGAGCTCCACCAACGCGCCGGTCGCCGTCTCCTTGCCCGGCAGCGAGCGACGGGCCGTGCGCGCGGCGCCGAGAACCCGTCGGAGCTCGACGTCGTCGGCGACGGCGATCACCGACCGCAGCGCGCCGACCCGCTCCCGGTAGTCGTCCAGCACCGCGATGATCGCGGCGCGGTTCTCCGCGCAGATGTCGAGCCAGAGCTCCGGGTTGCTGGCGGCCACGCGGGTCGCGTCGCGGAACCCGCCCGCCGCGAGCAGGAGCAGGCCCGCATGCTCGTCGCGGGCGCGTTCGGCGGCCAGGTTCATCAGCGTCGTGGCGGCGAGCTGCGGCAGATGGCTGACCACCGCGACGAGCAGGTCGTGGCGCTGGGGGCTGACGGCCAGCGGCCGCGCCCCGATCTCGGCCACCAACCCGTGCAGGGTGCGGTACGCCCCTGGATCGGTGTGGGTCGTCGGCGTCAGCAGGTAGGTGGCGCCGAGGAACAGGTCGGCCGTGGCATGTGCGGCGCCGTGCTCGTGGGTGCCGGCCATGGGGTGGCCGCCGACAATGTGCACGCCCGGGGGTGCGGCGGCCTGGAGCGCCTCCACGACCCGCTGCTTCACGCTCGCCACATCCGTGAGGATCGCGCCCGGCGACAGCGCCGGGGCGAGCTCGGCCACCACGGCAGCGATCGCGGGCCCGGGGACGGCAAGCACGACGAGGTCCGCGCCCGTGACCGCCTCGGCCGCGGACCCTGCGGCCACGTCGACCGCCCCGCGCTCGTCGGCGACGGCGAGCTGGCCGGGGTCGCGGTCCCACCCGCGCACGGACGTGACCCGGTCGAGACGACCGAGCGCGAGCCCCAGGGAGGCGCCGATGAGGCCGGTGCCCACGATCGCCACCCGCACCATCAGCCCTCCATCAGCATCTCGTGGCGGTCGCTGCGCGATGGCCACCACCGGGATTGTGAGAATCGCCTCCGCAGGCTCCGGCGATTCCCATCTCAGGTCGGCAGGTCGCTGCGGAGCTGGTGGGCGCCACGCAGGTAGGTGTGCCGCAGCTCGGCGCGCGGCTTGTCGGTGTAGACGTGGGCCATCACGCGCACGCACAGTGGGATGGCGCTGTCGGAGTCGATCGTGAGCTCACGCGCGCACATCATCGGCACGTCGGCGATGCCCGCCGCCCGGACGGCGGCCGCGGGGAACTCGCTGTGGATGTCGTCGGTCGCGGTCAGCAGCAGGCTGATGAGGTCGCCGGCCACCAGATCGTTGCGGGCCATCAGGGCGCCCAGCAGCTCCGCGGTGCGTGCCAGGACCTCCCCTCGGCTGTCAGCGTCCAGCGTGGTGGCGCCGCGCAGCGCGGCGACGTGGCGGCTCACGACGGCTCGCCCGGCGCCGTCGCACCGAGACCCACCGCCGTGTACAGCTCGCGGACCTCGGCGCCCGACAACGGCCGGAACTTGCCTGGCGCGATGTCACCGAGCGGCAGCGGCCCGATCTTCACCCTGGCCAACCGCTCCAGCGGCAGGCTGACCGCGGCCAGCAGCCGCCGCACCTCCCGCTTGCGGCCCTCAGCGATGACCAGCTCGAGCAGCGTCCGGTCGCCACCTGAGGCCAGTTCGCGAACCGAACGGACCTTCGTCTTGCCGTCGTCGAGCGCCACGCCCTCCAGCAGCTGCCGCAGCGCCCTGCGCTTGGCCGGACCGCGGATCTGCGCCACGTAGGTCTTCTCGATCCCGTAGCGCGGATGGGCGAGGCGGTTGGCGAGCTCGCCATCGTTGGTCAGCACCAGCAGACCCTCGGTGTCCCGGTCGAGCCGTCCGACCGGGTACACCCGCGGGTTGGCCGGCACCAGATCCATCACCGTGGGCCTGCCCTGCGGATCGCTCGCGGTCGTCACCACCCCGAGCGGCTTGTTGAGCAGCAGGTAGGCGAGGTCGGGGTTGGCGTGGACGCGTTCCCCGTCGACGGCGATGACGTCGACAGCTGGGTCGGCCTTGTCCCCGAGCGTCACCGCGACGCCGTTGACCGTGACGCGGCCCTGAGCGATCAACTGCTCGGACGCCCGCCGGCTGCCGACCCCCGCCGCGGCGAGAATCTTCTGCACCCGCTGGGGAGATCCATGCCCTTCCTCGGCGCCGCGACTCTCCGTCACGGCCGCGGGTCGACGCCGGGCGCGCTGTCGCGGTCGAGCTCACGCCGGGCCGCCTTGTAGCCGCCGGGCGCCGGCTCGGGCGGAGGCGGGCCCTGCGGGCTGAGGGCCGGCAGCGGCGGCAGCTGCTCCAGCCCGTGCAGCCCCAACTGCTCGAGGAAGGTCGAGGTCGTGCCGTACAGCAGCGGCTGTCCGGGCTGATCGGCCCTGCCGTTCTCCTCGATGAGCCCGCGGGACACCAGCGACCGGATCGCGCCGTCGGCGTCGACGCCGCGGATCTCGGAGACTCGCCCACGTGTCACAGGCTGCATGTACGCCACGATCGCGAGGGTCTCCAGCGCCGCCTGCGACAACCGCCCGCTGCGTCCCCGGAGCACGAAGCGCTCCACGTACGGCGCCGCGCCCGGGTCGGTGTAGAGCCGCCAGCCACCGGCCACCTCGCGCAGCACGAAGCCGCGACCGTCGTCGACGTACTCACGCCGCAGCGCGCGGAGCGTCGCCTCGATCCCGTCGGTGGGCGTCTCCAGGACCTGCGCCAGCGTGTTGGCGTCCACGGGCTCCTCGATCACCATCAGGATGGCCTCGAGCGCCTTGCGCACCTCGTGGTCCAGCTGCGGCGAGCGGACCTCCTGCGACCCCTGCGCCGATCCTCCACCAGGCGGGCGCTCGCTCACGCCGCACCCTCAGCGTCGGTGGGCGCGTCGTCCCGGTCGGTGGCCTCGTAGGTCTGCATCGCGCCGAACACCGAGCCGAGCCAGTCGGCGTCGGCGTTCAACGCGACGTCGATGGCGCCGCAGCGGGCCGACTGGTCGATGTCGACCTGGTCGAGCTTGTACAGCTCGAGCAGGGCCAGGAAGTGCACGACGACCTCGATCCGGTGCCGGCACCCTGCGGTGAGCTCCGCGAAGTTCGCCCGCCCGCCGGCCCGCTGCAGCTGGGCGACGAGCATCCCGGCGGCGTCGCGAACGGTCATCCGCACGGGCGGCAGGTGCGAGGTGTCCACGATCTGATCGGGCTGCTCCGCGAGTGCGCGCGCCGCCAGCAGGGCGAGGTCCGCGGCGCTGAGCTCCAGACGCACCTGCGGCAGCAGGCCCATGAAGGCCGGTTCCAGGGGCACGGCCCGCGGCACGTAGCCCTGGTGGCCGGCGAGGCGCTCGCCCACGAAACCGGCGACCTCCTTGAACGTGCGGTAGTCCAGCAGCCGGGCGTAGAGCAGGTCGCGCGCCTCCAACGCGAGCTCATCGAGCTCGGGGTCGTCCTCACCGGGCAGCAGCCTGGCCGCCTTGAGCTCGATCAGGGTGGCGGCGACGACCAGGAAGTCGGTGGCCACCTCGAGGTCGAGCACCTCCATCTGGCGCAGGACCGTGATGTAGTCGTCGGTGATCTGCGCGAGGGGGATCTCGTAGATGTCGACCTTGCGCCGAGAAATGAGGTGCAGGAGCAGGTCGAACGGGCCCTCGAACGAGGCGACGGAGACCGTGTAAGTGGAGGTCATATCGCGGCAGAGTGTAGCCCCGCCCCGGCGCCGCCCCGGCCAACCTGCCCATCACGGCGGCGCGCGCGGGCGGTCACCGCGGGGTCGCTGGGTATGCTCACCGCGTCATGAACGACCGACGGACATCCCGGGACTCCGACGTCAGCCGTCGCGTCGTCGCGCAGTGGGTGGCGGCGGGGCCCGCGCTCGCCGAGTTCCGCCGTCAGGAGCTGGCCGACCTCACCGCGCACGACGCCCTGCGCGCCACCATCGCTTTGCACGAGGCCCTCGACCGCCTGCCGCGGATCCCGCCGCGGCCCACCTCTGGTCTGGTCGAGCAGCAGCGCCTGTTCATGACCGCAACTGGCGATGGTCGCGATTCACGTCCACCCACGCCGCGGTGAACGGGCTCTTCCAGGTCGCCGAGAGCGTCCAGACCTTCTGCCGGGCGCGGGAACGGCGGTTCTGCTTCATCGGAGGACTGGCGGTCCAGCGCTGGGGGCGAGCCTCGGCAGACCCTCGACGTCGTTCTCACGGTGTTGACCGGCTTCGGCTCAGAGGAGGTGTTCGTCGACAAGCTGCTCGCCGCCTTCGAGGCGCGTGTCGAGCACCCGCGGGAGTTCGCGCTGACCTGCAGAGTCCTGTTGCTGCGCTCGCCGTCAGGTGTCGGTATCGATCTGGCCCTCGGCGCCCTCCCCTTCGAGGAACGTGCCGTCAACCGCTCCAGCGACTGGCGCATCGACGACCAGCTCCGTCTGGCCACCTGCTCCGCCGAGGACCTCGTCGTGTACAAGGCCTTCGCCGGTCGTCCGCAGGACTGGGTGGACATCGAGCGCATCGTCGTCCGGCAGGGACCTTCCCTGGATCGTGGTCTGGTGCGGGACGAGATCCGACCGCTGCTGACGCTCAAGGAGACCCCGCAGGATCTCGAACGGCTGGACGCGCTGCATCGCTGAGACGTGAATGCGCCCGAGCTTGCGAGGGCGATCCTCACAAGGAGATGCAGCATGCTGTTCGACATCCCCGGCGCGCCCGATCGCATCATGATGCGTAGCGTGGTAGCACACGAGGTGAGTGACGTGAGCGAGCGCACGACGATCACGCTGGACGATGATGTCGCGGGGCTGATCGCCGACGAGGTGCGCCGCACGGGAAAGGCGAAGAAGGCCGTCGTCAACGACGCCGTGCGCCGAGGCATCGATGATCCTGATCGACGCCAACCTTCTGCTTGTACGCCTACGACGAGGAATCCGAGTTCCACGCTGCGGCGAAGACGTGGCTGCAGTCCGTTCTGAGCGGGCCGGATTCGGTGCGTTTCCCGGTCGTGTCGCTGCTCGCGTCCCTTCGAATCGGCACCAACCCGCAGGTGTTTGAGCGGCCGCTGGGCGTGCCGGACGCGATCGACCTCATCACACGATGGCTCCAGCGTCCCTGCGCCGCGCCCGCTCGCCCGACCAGCCGCCACTGGACTGAGCTGGCGCCCAAACGGCCCCCGAGAGCACCCGGATACGCCGCGGCACGCGCGGTGATGACTGGGGTGTGGAGTCGGCCGGAGCGCTAGGTCACGACGTCGAGCAGTGTGGCCGGGGGTGGGATCTCGGCGTCTGACACCGCGAGGAGGTCCACGAACGCCGCGGCCGCGCGGTCCGCGGCGTCCTCGTCGCGGGCGTGCACCGTGACGACGCGCGTGCCCGGGTCCACCGGGTCCCCCACCGCGACGTGCAGCTGGAGGCCGACCGCTGGGTCCACTCGATCCTGCTTGCGGGTCCGCCCCGCGCCCAGCGCGGCGGCCAGCTCCCCCACGGCTCGCGCGGGGACGCTGGCGACCCAGCCGCCCGCGGCCGCGGTCACGTCACGGCGGACCGGGGCCCTCGGCAGCACCTCGCCCGGCCGCTCGCAGACCTCGGCGTCCCCGCCCTGGGCGGCAACCATGCGCCGCAACACCTCCAGCGCCTCGCCGGCCGCCCAGCGGCGCACCAGCTCGTCACGCGCGCCGTCGAGGTCCACGTCCCCCCTTGCGTGCGACAGGCCGGCGGCCGCGATCTCCAGGGCGACCTCGGCCAGGCGACCTGCGGGCGGGGCAGACAGCAGTCGTACGCATTCGGCGACCTCCAGGGCGTTGCCGACGCCCGTCCCGAGCGGCTGGTCCATCGCGGTCACCAGTGCCACGCAGCGACGGCCCGCCCCGACCCCGATCCGCACGCACAGGCCGGCAAGGACCCGAGCGGCGTCGGCGTCCGGCATGAACGCGCCGCTGCCCGCCTTCACGTCCAGCACGATCGTGCCAGCACCCGACGCCAGCTTCTTCGACATGACGCTGGAGGCGATCAGCGCCGTCGACTCGACGGTCGCCGTCACGTCGCGCAGCGCGTACAGCGCACGGTCAGCCGGCACCAGGCGGTCGGTTTGGGCCGCCACGACGCAGCCCACCTCCGCGGCGACGCGCAGCAGCTCGTCCGGCGTGAGGTCGACCCGCAAGCCGGGGATCGACTCGAGTTTGTCCAGCGTGCCGCCGGTGTGGCCCAGACCGCGGCCCGACAGCTTCACCAGTCGGACGCCGGCGGCCGCGAGCAGCGGCGCCGCGAGCAGCGTCGTGCCATCCCCGACGCCGCCGGTGGAGTGCTTGTCCACGGTCGGGCCGTCGAGCCCGGACAGGTCGAGCTGCTCGCCGGAGTCGACCAGGACGTGGGTCAAGGCGAGCGCCTCGGCCGCGGTGAAGCCCCGCACGACCCCGGCCATGAGGAACGCGGCCATCTGCCCCTCGGACACGGCAGCGTCGACCGCGTCGCCCTCCAGACCGGCGAGGTAGCCGGACACCAGCCAGCCCAGCGCCTCCTCGTCGAGCTCGCCGCCGTCGCGTTTGGTCGCGATCAGCGCGGGGACGCGATACCCGGCAGCCGTCACTTCCCGGCGCAGTTGACGCAGCGCACCGACAGCGGGCGCGCCTCCAGCCTGGCCTCGCCGATCGGTGCGCCGCACACCTCGCAGACCCCGTAGGAGCCCTCGTCCATCTTGCGCAGGGCCGCGTCGACCCCAGCGAGTCGCTCCCTGGCGTTCTCGATGAAGGCCAGCTGCTCGCCGCGCTCCGCCGTCGCCGCGGCGGAGTCGGCGAAGTTGTCATCGATGCCCTGGATGGGCGCCACCTTCTCGCTGGCGGGGTCGGCCCCCAGCTGCTCCAGCTCATGGATCGCCGCGGCGCGCTCGTCGGCCAGCTCCTTGCGGAGGCGGGTCAAGAGCTCCGGGCTCAGGGTGGGCGTGTCGCTGGGGGTCGAGTTCATGGGATGGCTCCTTGTTGGGTGGTCTCGCCCTGGCGCGCGGAGGCCGCGTAGGCGTCCAGCGCGTCGTCCTCGGGCTGCGGGGGTGCGCCGGGCACGGCGGGAGATCCGCCGGAGACCGTGGCGCGCGGATGTGCCCGCTCGTAGACCGCGCGCAGCCGACCATCGGTCACGCGAGTGTAGATCTGTGTGGTGCTCACACTGGCATGCCCCAACAGCTCCTGCACGACACGCACGTCCGCGCCGCCCTCCAGCAGGTGTGTGGCGAACGAGTGCCGCAGCGTGTGCGGCGACACGGCGGTCGACAGTCCGACCGCGTCGGCATGGCGCTTGAGCAGCTTCCATGCGCCCTGTCGGGTGAGGCGCCCCCCGCGGGCGTTGCAGAACAGCGCCGGTGACCGCGGCCGGACCGCGGGACGACCGCGCACGATCCACGCGGCGATCGCGCTGGCCGCGGGACGGCCGAACGGCACGGACCGCTCCTTGTCGCCCTTGCCGCGGCACCGCAGCGTCCGGCCGTCGGTGTCGACGTCGTCAACGTCGAGGTCGACCAGCTCCGAGATGCGCAGGCCCGCGGCGTACAGAAGCTCGAGCAACGCCCGGTCACGCAGGCCGGCGGGCTCCTCGCCGGCCGGTGCGCCGATCAGGCGCTGCACCTGATCGGTTGACAGCGCTTTGGGCAGCGGCCGGTTCTGCCGGGGACCGGTCACCTCGCTTGACGGGTCGGTCGGGGTGAGACCCTCGGCGACCAGAAACCGGTGCAACCCGCGCACGGCGACCAGGGTCCGCGCCACGCTGGAGGGCGCGTACGGCGTGCCACGGGGCGTGCGCTGGTCGCGCAGCCACGCGACGAAGGCCGCGAGGTCGGCGGCGATCGCCTGGCGGGGATCGTCGATGCCCACGGCGCCGAGGTAGCGGCCGTAGATGGCGAGGTCACGACGGTAGGCGGCGAGGCTGTGACGGGCCAGGCCCTTCTCGACGGCGAGGTAGTCGAGGTAGCGGTCCGCGTGTCGCGGCAGCGCGTCCGCCGAGCGTTCGCCAGTCTGCGGCACGCTCCCCTCCTCCCTGTGGACGCTAGCGCTTCTTGGCGGACCCCCACACCCGCGACAGCGGCACGTGCTCCATGCCGTGGGCGGCGGCGACGCCGGGCTCGGTCACGACGCCCTCCACGACGTTGACCCCCGAGGCGAAGCGGGCGTCGCTGGAAGCGGCGGCCCGGGCACCGTCGGCGGCAAGGCGCACGACGTAGGGCAGCGTGGCGTTGGTCAGTGCGTACGTGGACGTTCGGGGCACCGCGCCGGGCATGTTCCCGACGCAGTAGTGTACCACGCCGTGGGTGACATAAGTCGGGTCCGTGTGGGTCGTCACGCGACTCGTCGCGGCGCACCCGCCCTGGTCGATCGAGATGTCCACGAGCACCGACCCGGGGCGCATGGACGCGACCATGTCCTCTGTGACGACCTCAGGCGCGAGCGCTCCGGGCACCAGGACCGCGCCGATCACCATGTCGGCGGACGCCACCTGCTCCTCCAGAGTGAGGCGGTTCGAGGTGAGGGTGGTGATGCGACCCTTGTGGACGCTGTCGATGAAGCGCAGCTTGGCGACGTCGAGGTCGAGGATGGTGACGTTGGCCTCCATACCCGCCGCGATCCACGCGGCGTTGCGCCCGGCGGTGCCCGCGCCGATGACCACGACATGCGCGGGCAGCACACCGGACACGCCACCCATCAGGACGCCGCGGCCGCCGCGTGGCCGCTCGAGCTCGTGAGCGCCGACCTGGGGAGCCATACGGCCGGCGACCTCGCTCATGGGAGCCAGCAGCGGCAGCCCGCCGTCGGCCGCCTCGACGGTCTCGTAGGCGATCGCCGTGGTCTCCGACCGCGCGAGCGCGTCGGTCAGCGGCCTCGCCGCCGCCAGGTGCAGGTAGGTGAACAGCGTGAGGTCTGCGCGCAGGAACCCGAACTCGGGCTCGATGGGCTCCTTGACCTTGAGGACGAGGTCCGCCTCTCCCCACGCGTCCTCCGCGTCCGACACGATCCGCGCGCCCGCCGTCTGGTAGTCCGCGTCGGTCAGCGATGATCCCTCACCCGCCCCGGACTGCACCAGCACCTCATTGCCGGCGACGGTCAGCTCCCGCACCCCCGCAGGGGTGATCGCCACCCGGTACTCGGCTTCCTTGATCTCCGTCGGTACGCCGACGCGCATGGGACCCGCCCTTCCGGAATCGACGCCGTTGTCGTCCGCGGAGTCTAGTCCTGCGGACCGGCGCGCCGCGCGGCCGCCAGGAGCAGTCCGACCAGCGTCTTGGCGTCGGGGACGCGACCCGCGATCGCCGCCGCGACGGCGTCGGCGAACGGGACCCGCTCGACGGTCATGCCCGCCTCCTCGGCCTCCGCGGTGAACCCGTCGGGCCGGTCGACGCGACGCAGGCCGGTCGCCAGGTAGAGGGTGGTGGACTCGTCGGTCCAGCCGGCCGAGTTGTGGAAGGTCATCAGCTCGACCAGCGAGTCGGCGGCCAGGCCGACCTCCTCGGCCAGCTCCCGGTGCGCGGTGTCGGCGGGCTCCTCACCGTGGACGTCGCACAGCCCCGCGGGGATCTCCAGCAGCTGCCCGGAGACGGCGTGGCGGTACTGGCGCACCAGCACCACGCGATCGTCGTCATCGATCGCCACGATCCCGACGGCGTCGAGGTGCTCGGCGATCTCCCGCTGGTGCTCGCCGTCACCGAAGGCGACCGTGTCGACCCGGATGCGGCCCAGGTGCCCTTCGTAGGTGACCTCGCTGCGCACGACCTTGAACATGAGCCTTTTCTGGCTTGAAGGATCAGTTGGGCGGTTGGCTTCCCTCAGCGGGCGTCGGCCAACCGTTCGAGCTGGTCGGGGGTGGCCACGGCGGGGAACAGCAGCAGCTGCTCGCAGCCGGCGTCGGCGTAGCTGTCGCACAGCTCCCGCAGCGCCAACGGTGTCGTGACGAGCTCCTCGGCGATCCGCGGCGCGAAAGCGCCGGTGAAGGCGTAGTAGTCCAGCATGTACTCGCGTCCGGTGTCGACCGCGTCGCCCAGTGCGTAGTAGGCCATCGCCCACAGCCGAGGGTGCCCTGGCCGGCCCGCGTCCTCCCAGGCCGCACCCGCCTGCGTTGCGGCCCTGACGAACCCCCGCGCGGGACCGCCGCCGTGGATGTAGCCGTCGGCGTGGCGCGCCATCCGGCCCAGCGCGGCGCCGCCGCTGCCGCCCAGCAGGATAGGCGGCCCGTCCGGCTGCGTCGGCGCGGGGCCCATCTCGCCGGATTCCCAGTGGTCCCGCAGCGCCACCAGCTGGTCGCCGAGGCGATCGCCCCGGCCGGCGTAGGGGGTCTCGGACGCCTCGTAGTCGTCCCGCCGGGCGCCGGTGGCCAGTCCGAGGCTGACACGGCCCCGTGACAGGGCGTCCAGGCCGAGCACCTGCTTGGCCAGCGTGGCGGTCTCCCGCAGCGGCGAGATGAGGATGCAGGTCACCAGCCGGATGCGCCGGGTGACCGCCGCGGCGGCGGACAGCGCGACCAGTGGATCCCAGTTGCCGTACAGCAGGCGGTCGACGGTCGCCAGGCTGGCGAACCCCAGCTCGTCGGCCCGCCGCGCCCAATCCAGCAGCAGGTCAGGCTCGCAGCCGGGCACGCCCGATGGCAGGCCCACACCGATCTCCATCGTCAGGTCCAGTCTTTCCTCGGCTCGGTCAACCACTCGGCGGAGCGCGGCAGCGGGCGACCGAGCACGCACAGGTCCGCCTGCCCGACAGCCAGCACGTGGTTGGCCTCAGCCGGTGACGGGATCGCACCCGACGTGATCGTCCTCACCCCGACGCGGTTGCGGATCAGGTCGCCCCAGGGCGCGTTGAACGCGGTGCCGTACTCCGGCCGGGAGCGCGGTGTGGTCTGGCCGGCGACCACGTGCAGCAGGTCCGCGCCCGCGTCGACGTAGCAGCGCGCGGCCGCGACCGCCTCATCCTCGCTGATCCCGCCGCGCTGCAGGTCACTCGCCGTGCAGCGCACCGACAGCGGCTTGCCGGCCGGCCACGCGCCGCGGACCGCGGCGAGAACCGACAGCGGGAACCGCAACCGGCGCTCCAAAGCCCCCCCGTAGCGGTCCTCGCGCTGGTTGGTGAGCGGCGAGACGAAGCCGGCGAGCAGGTAGCCGTGCGCGACGTCGACCTCCAGCAGGTCGAAGCCCGCATGGTCGGCCGCCGTCGCGGCGGTGGCGAAGGCGTCGCGCAGCGCGTCCATGCCCGCCTCGTCCAGCTCCTGGGGAGACTGGCTGGCAGCGGTGTAGGGCAGCGGCGAGGCGGCGACGAGCGGCCAGGCGCCTTCGCGCAGCGGCCGGTCGGCGCCCTCGGCGCGGGGGCGCGTCGCTC
>JACDBB010000040.1 GCA_013695145.1 Euzebyales bacterium | reverse complement strand
GAATCACACGGTGCGACGACGCATCGGCCGGAGGGCAACGCGATTGGCCGTCGTCCGCGTTGATCACCGCGCTCCTAGGACGACGGGCTCGCGGTCGAGGAACGCGCCGTAGCGCGCCGCCGCATCGTGGACGGCAGCCGTTTCGTCGCCGTCGAGGTCGCGCAGGAACTGGAGGTCGAAGCGGACGCGCCGGTCGGCGACGGTGCGCCGCATGCCACCGACGATCTGGGTGTCGACCAGCACCATCCCGACCGAAACCGGCCGCCCGGCGGGCCGCAGCCGAGCGACGTCCAGCACGTGCCGCGAGTCCTGGACGCCGTTGTGGATCTCGTCGAGGGTCTGCAGCAGGTGGGCGCGGGGCTCGACGGGCACGTCGGTCGGTGGCGGTGGGTCGTGGAACCAGAACCTCCTGCCGTCGTGGTCGAACGCGTCGAGCTGATCGGCGACGGCGGACAGGCCCGCGCGGGCGTCAGTGAGGGTCAGCGACGCCCAGTAGGCGAGGTCACGTTCGGTGACCGGGCCGTGGGAGCGGACGTAGCGCATGGCGAGCGCGGCCAGTGCGGCGTCGCGGTCGAGCTGGCGGGCGTGCGGGGCGCGGTGCTCGAGCATGACGTGGGTGTGCTGACCGTCGCGCAGCGGTCCGGAGCAGATCAGCGCCTCGAGCTCGGCGTCGCTGAGCAGCAACCCGAGCGGGCTCCCCTCCCCCGGCAGGCCTGCCGCAGCGAGCACCTTGCCGAGTTCGGGTCGGGTGCGCGGCTGGCCGTCGTCGAGCGTCGCGACGATCAGGTCCCGTGCCCGGTGCAGCGTCGCGTCTTCCACACCGAGTGACCGTTGCTGCTGGGCGTAGGAGCGTCGGATGCCGGGCCGGGTCACGTCGAGCAGCCAGCGGATGTCGTCGGGCCGCACCAGGTGCCAGGTGGGCCGCAGCACGTGGGTGCGCAACAGCGCGCCGTCGTCGAAGGCCCGGTCGTAGGTGTCCTGGCACGGCGTGGCGGTGCGGGTAGCGACGGCCCACGCGGCCTGCGACGGGTTCTCGCCCTGCACGGCCAGCATGCCGTCCACCACCGCCTCGGCCGACGGGAAGGTCTGGCCCCACAGCCGCATCGTGTGGGCTCGCCACCGCGCGATCGACGCGTCGTCCACGCCGTCCACCTCCACGACGCGAAGTCTACCGGGGCCCTCCACCGGCAGTTCCATTGGTCCTCTGTGATCTCAGGGGTCGTGCCCGCGGTGATGCGCCCCTCCTCGAAACCACGCTGCCACCCGCATCCGGGCTGCAACCTGTCACACGGGCGGCTCGACGCGACAACGTGGGCCGCTGGCGCTCAGCACCCGTTCATCTGCTGTGAGCAGCGTGGTGTCGAGCCACTCGGCGAGTGCCACGTACCAGCCGTCGTAGACGCTGATGCTGTGCCGCAGCTCCCAGACCCGCGCGGCGAACGGCTCGAAGGGGTAGCGCATGGTTCGCGCCGAACGAACGCGTCGCAGCGCCACGCGGGCGCGCTGCTCGGTCAGTTCACCCCGCTGGACCATCCCCCGAAGTCCTGACGTCACCTCCGCGCCGAACATGGCCGGCACCGTCAGCACCCGGAGGGGCGCCAGCGCCTTCCGTCCGGCGTCGCCAGCGGGACCGGCGACAACGAGCGCGTCGACCATCACCGAGGCATCGACGACGGTCAGCGGGCGTCCCGATCGGCTCGGATGACCGCCGCCGAGGATGAGGTCGCAAAGCCCTCGACCCCGTCGAGGCGCATCTCCGCATCGACCTCGAAGGCGAGTTCGGCAGGGGTCCGGTGCCGGGCACCGTCGACGAGTTCGGCTCTGAGGTACTCCTGCAGGCTCATCCCCGCCCTGGCCGCGCGCTCGCGGTAGACCCGATGGACGTGGTCGAGGACATCACGAACCTCGATGGTTGCCATGGCGCCAACGTGGCGCTACCAGCGCTGCCTGCCGGATCGGCGAGGACACGGCCGCGCGCTACGACGGCAACGTGGCCAGCCACGACCACCTCCGCTATGACCGCTCGGTCACCCACCTCCAGGCGCACCGCGTCGGCCTCCACCATGACCCGCTCCACGCCGTTCACGTCGGCCCAGCCTGGTGTCGTGAGTGTGAACCGGTCTCCTGGGCTCTCCCCCGCGAGTGAGTGTCGACGTCGACGCTCAGAAGGCGCTTGGCCTCGGGCAGCTCCGGGGGTCCGTCCCAGGGTCCCCGCCTCTCCCCGGTTACCGTCCCCACGATCACCGCGCTAGTCGCCGACGGTCCAGGTGTCCGAGCCGGCCAGCAAGCGGGCGAGGTCGCCGCGGCCGCGCCGCTGCTCGGCGTCGACCAGCTGCTGCTCCATCAGGCCGTCGTAGGTGGGCCGCTCGACCTGGCGGAACAGCCCGACGGGGGTCGGCCCGGTCGGGGTGTGCGCCAGCCGCGACAGCGCGAACGCAAGCGAGGCGTCCTCGCGGTGCGCGTCGTGCACCAGCAGCCTGTCCTCTCCCACATCCGCGACGTCGACCACGCGCAGAGCGCCGTCGTCGCCCATAACGACGCCCCGCTCGTGGTCGGCGCCGAACCGGATCGGCTGGCCGTGCTCGAGGCGGATCTGGTTGGCCTCAGGGTGGTCCTTGAGCGCGGCGAACGCCCCGTCGTTGAAGATGTTGCAGTTCTGGTACACCTCGATGAACGCGGTGCCATGGTGACGAGCGGCCAGTTCGATGACGTGCGCCAAGTGCTCGCGCTCGGTGTCGATGGACCGAGCCACGAAGGTCGCCTCGGCGCCCAGCGCGATGCTCACGGGGTTGAACGGGTAGTCCAGCGACCCGGCTGGCGTCGACTTCGTGACCTTCCCCAGCTCGGAGGTCGGTGAGTACTGGCCCTTCGTGAGGCCGTAGATCTGGTTGTTGAACAGGATGATCACGAGGTTCACATTGCGGCGCAGAGCGTGAATCAGGTGGTTGCCCCCGATGGACAGGCCGTCGCCGTCGCCGGTGATCACGAACACCTTCAGATCGGGCCGCGAGGTCGAGATGCCAGTCGCGATCGCTGGCGCGCGACCGTGGATCGAGTGGAACCCGTAGGTGTTCATGTAGTACGGGAACCGGCTGGAGCAGCCGATCCCGGACACGAACACCAGCCGCTCCCTGTCAACGCCGAGGTCGGGCATCATCCCCTGCACGTTCGCGAGGATCGCGTAGTCCCCGCACCCGGGGCACCAGCGCACCTCCTGGTCGCTGGAGAAGTCCTTGCGGGACAGCTTCGGTGCGGCGGTGTCGGTCATGGTGAGGCCTCGTCGGTTGCGGGCGCGGTCAGCGCGGCGAGCTGTCCGGTGATCGCCTCGGCCAGCTCGCGCGACGTGAACGGCAGCCCGTGGACGCGGTTGTAGCCCTGAACGTCCACGAGATAGCGGGCGCGCAGCAGCAGGCGCAGCTGGCCCATGTTCATCTCGGGCACCAGCACGCGGTCGTAGCGCGCGAGCACCTCGCCGAGATCGGTGGGCAATGGGTTGAGGTGGCGCAGGTGGGCGCGGGCGACCTTCCCGCCCGCGTTGCGGACACGGCGGGCGGCGGCGTGGATCGGCCCGTAGGTGGAGCCCCATCCCAGCACCAGGACGCGGGCGTCGCCGTCGGGGTCGTCGACAGCGACCGGTGGGATGCTGGCGGCGATGCCGTCGATCTTGGCCTGCCGCAGCTCGGTCATGTGGTGATGGTTCTCCGGGTCGTAGGAGATGTTGCCAGTGACATCCGCCTTCTCCAGCCCTCCGATGCGGTGCTCGAGGCCGACGGTGCCTGGCCGTGCCCACGGACGTGCCAGGGTGTCGGGGTCACGCTTGTACGGCTGGAAGACGTCGCCGTTGGGGCTGGGAGCGAACTGCACGAGATCAGATAGATCCGGCAGATCCGCGATGCGCGGGATCCGCCAGGGCTCCGCGCCGTTGGCGAGGTAGCCGTCGGACAGCAGCAGCACCGGGGTCCGGTAGGTCAGAGCGATGCGCGCGGCCTCGAGCGCGACATCGAAACAGTCGCCGGGGTTCGCCGCCGCGACGATTGGCAAAGGAGCCTCCCCGTTGCGACCGAACATCCCCTGCAACAGGTCGGACTGCTCGGTCTTGGTCGGCAGGCCGGTGGAGGGCCCACCGCGCTGCACGTTGACGATCAGCAGCGGCAGCTCGACCGACACGGCCAGGCCGATGGACTCGCCCTTCAGGGCGATGCCAGGACCGGAGGTGGTCGTGACGGCCAGGTTGCCGGCGAACGCCGCGCCGAGCGCGGCGCCGATTCCGGCGATCTCGTCCTCGGCCTGGAAGGTGCGCACCCCGAAGTGCTTGTGGCGACTGAGCTCGTGGAGGATGTCCGAGGCCGGGGTGATCGGGTAGCCGCCGAGGAACAGCGGCAGCCCCGACCGCTCGGCTGCGGCGACGAGGCCGTAGGACAGCGCGAGGTTGCCGGTGATCTGCCGGTAGGTCCCCGCCGGCAGGTGCGCCGGCGCGACCTCATAGCTGTGCGCGAACATCTCCGTGGTCTCGCCGAACGCGAACCCGGCCTTCAGCGCGGTGACGTTCGCGGTGGCGATGTCCGGCGCGGAGCGGAACTTGTCCTCGATCCAGGCGACCGTCTTCTCGAGGGGCCGCGAGAACATCCAGGACATCAGCCCGAGCGCGAACATGTTCTTGGCCCGCTGCTTGTCCTTGTTGGACAGCTCCTGCTCGGACAGCGCGCCCACGGTCAGCGACGTGATGGGCACGTCGAACACCCGGTAGCCGCCGAGGCTGTCGTCGCCACGCGGATCCTGAGAATAGGCCGCCTTCTTCAGGTTCCCGCGGGTGAAGGCGTCCCCGTTGACGATCAGCGTGCCGCCGCGCGCCAGGTCGCCCAGGTTGGTCTTCAGCGCGGCGGGGTTCATGGCGACGAGGACGTCCGGCTGGTCGCCCGGGGTCAGGATGTCGTGATCGGCGAAGTGCAGCTGGAAGCCCGACACGCCCGGCAGCGAACCGGCTGGCGCCCGGATCTCGGCGGGAAAGTCCGGCAGCGTCGCGAGATCGTTGCCAACCTGTGCCGTCACCGACGTGAACCGGTTACCGGTCAGCTGCATGCCGTCGCCGGAGTCACCCGCGAAGCGGATGGTCACCGACTCGAGCGTCTCGACCGTCTTGGACATCTCGCCCCTCGCGTCGTGCTCATGGCAGGCTCGATCAACCATTCTAGGGCGGGCATCGGACGAGGACCAACGCGCTCCCCGGCGTCGGCGCGGCATGATGCGCCGCATGGCACCTGTGTATCTGGACGTCGCCTCCGCGGCACCGTGGCACCCCGCCGCTCTGGCCGCGCACGGCCGCGTGGCCGCGTCCCACCCGGCCGACCCGGGCCGCCGTCACCGCTCCGGACGCGCCGCCGCCGACCTCCTGGAATCCGCCCGGTCCGCGGTCGCGACCACGCTGGGCGCCAGCGCCGACCGGCTGGCCTTCACGTCGGGCGGCACGGAGTCGGTGCACCTGGCTGTCATCGGGGCGGCGCGGGCGAACCGGACACGCCCGGGACGCGTCGTCTCCGCGGCGGTGGAGCACTCCGCGGTGCTGGCGGCCGCGGACGCAGCGGGGCTGGAGCACGTCCGCGTCGGTGTGGATCGCGACGGCAGGGTCGATGTCGGCGGGCTCGAGGCGGCCCTGGCGGGCGGCGCGTGCCTGGTGAACGTGCAGCACGCCAACCACGAGGTCGGCACCATGCAGCCGATCGTCGAGATCGCCGCGCTGTGTCGGGCCCGCGACGCGCTCCTGCACGTTGACGCGTGTCAGACGGTGGGTCGATTGCCGGTGGACCTCGGTGGGCTCGGCGCGGACTTCCTGTCGTGCTCGGCCGCCAAGTTCGGTGGCGGCCGCGGCGTCGGGGCGCTGGCCTGGTCGCCGCGCGCCCGCTTCCGTCCGCTGCTTGCCGGGGACGAGCGCGAGCGTCGCCGCCGCGCTGGCCTTGAGAACCTGCCGGGGATAGCCGCCTTCGCCGAGACCCTGCTGCAGCTGTCTCCCTCCAGCCCGGACGGGCCAGCGGCGACCGAGGTCGCCCGCGCCGATCGCCTGCGCCGGCGGCTGCGAGCCGGGCTGCACGCCGCGGTCGACGACCTGGAGGTGCACGGTCCCGCCGACGGGGCGCTCCCCCACCTCGTCGCGATCTCGGCGCTGCTCTGCGACGGCGAGGCGCTGACGGCGGCGCTCGACCAGGCCGGGTTCGCGGTGCACTCCGGGTCGAGCTGCGCGACCACGTCGGGCGAGCCATCCCACGTCCTCGTGGCGATGGGGGCGCTCACGCACGGGCACGTCCGCGTCGCTTTCGGCCAGGAGGTCGGCGCGGCGGAGCTGGAGGGGTTCGTGGCGGCCTTCGCGGGTGCGGTGGGCGAGCTGCGGCGGCGCGCGGGCCGCTGACGGGCGCCCCCGCCCTGGCGGCCGTCCCGACACCTTGTCGGCCTGACCCCGCCCAGGACCGGAATTCCGACAAGGTGTCGGGACGGCCGCGGCCCACGCAGGCGCTAGGTTGGCTTCCATGAGCACCGCCCCCTGCGAAGACCTGGTCGTGGACGCCCTCGGCAAGGCGTGCCCCGTCCCGGTGATCGACCTCGCGAAGGCGATCAGCGGCGTCGCGGTGGGCGGCTGCGTCGTGGTCCTGGCCGACGATCCGGGCGCGAAGGTCGACATCCCGGTCTGGTGCCGGATGAAGCACCACGAGCTGGTCGCGGTGGACCACGACGGCGAGCGCTTCAGCTTCCGGGTGCGGCGCCGTCAGTAGCCCGCGGCGGGCCCACCTGGCCCGTGAACGCGCCGGAAGGGCGGGCGCTGCCTGCTAGTTGAAGCTGTCGCCGCAGGCGCACGTCGACTGCGAGTTGGGGTTGTCGATCGCGAAGCCCGCGCCCTGCAGGCTGTCGACCCAGTCGATCGTGGTGCCGCGCAGGTAGGGCGCGCTCATCTTGTCAACGCGCACGGCGACGCCGTTGACGTCTGCGTCGACGTCACCGTCCAGCTGGCGATCGTCGAAGTACAGGGCGTAGCGCATGCCCGAGCAGCCGCCCGGCTGCACGGCGATCCGCAGCGCGATCTCGGCGGACTCCTCGCGCGCCATCAGCTCCTTCACCTTGGCCGCGGCCGGCTCGGTGAGGACGATGGGAGACTCGGCGGTCTCGGTCTGGGCGGTGGTGGTGTCGGTCATGGGGGATCCTCGATGCTCACGGGGGTCGGGCGGCACCGGTGGCGGCGACCCGACAGCGACGATCTCGTGCCGATAGTGTAACGCGCATGCTCCCGCGCTCCATCTCACCATGCGAGTCTCCCCCGTGACGTAGGTGCTCGCCGTCGAGCGAGGAGGAGCGATTGCCAGACCTGAGCCGGAGCGTGGCGCTGGTGACCGGGGGAGGCCGCGGAGTCGGTCGCGCCGCGGCGATCGGCCTGGCACGTGAGGGCGCGACCGTCGGTGTGCTGGCCAGGACCTCGGCGCAGGTGGAGGAGACGGTCGCAGCCTGCGGGCCTCGGGCGGTGCCGTTGCAGGCCGACGTGACGGACGCGTCGGCCGTACGGGGGGCGGTCAAGACCCTGCAGGGCGCGCACGGACCGATCGACCTGCTGGTGACGGCCGCAGGGGCGGCGAACGCGATCGGGCCACTGTGGGAGATCGAGCCCGAGCGGTGGTGGGCTGACGTCGAGGTCGACCTCCGAGGCACCGCCGTCGCGCTGCATGCCGTGCTGCCAACCATGCGCGTGCAGCGACGCGGCAGGATCGTCACTGTCTACGGGGACCTCGGGGCGTCGCCTGGCGCCGTGTCCACCTCGGCCTTCGCGACCGCCAAGGCCGGCGTGCTGCGCCTCACCGAGCATGTGGCCGCCGAGGTCGTCGACGACGGCATCACCGTGGTCGCGCTGCATCCTGGACTGGTGCGCACGGCGATGACGATCCACTTCGCCACCGACCCAGCCGTGCGGCGCTGGCTCCCCCGCTTCGCCGAGCGGCCCGCCAGCGACTACGACGACGGGGGCCGCGCCGCCAAGGCGGTGGTCGCCATCGCGCGAGGTGCCGCCGACGGCCTCCACGGCTTGCTGCTCGGGGCCGGAGACGACCTGGAGGCACTCGCGGCTGACGCGGGGGGGCTGCGCGCCAGGGAGGCACGCCGCCTCGGGGTGCGCTGGACGTGAACCGGCGCGAGGTGATCGAGCGGACCACCACGCCACGGGGCGAGCTGCAGCTGCAGCGCCGCGGCGAGGACTACGAGATCGTGAGCAACGGCACCTTCCTGATGGCGACCCACGGCGGCGAGTCCGAGCGGCTGCTGGTGCGCGCCGCGGTCGCCGCATGCGCGCGCCCGCGGCGGGTGCTGATCGGCGGGCTCGGTGTCGGCTACTCGCTCGCGGAAGCCGTCCGCGTCGACGAGGCGGTCGAGATCGTGGTCGTCGAGATCGAGGAGGCCGTCGTCCGCTGGCACGCCGGGCCGCTGCGCCCGTGGTCCGGCGGCGCGCTGAACGATCCGAGGGTTGACGTGGTGGTCGCCGACCTTGTGGGGTGGCTCGACGCCGCGCACGCGCCGTTCGATGTGATCTGCCTCGATGTCGACAACGGGCCCGACTGGACCGTGACGGCGGACAACGCGGCGCTCTACACCCCGGCCGGGCTCCGCCGCCTGGCGTCCCTGGTCGCGCCCGGCGGCGTGCTGGCCGTGTGGGCCGCCGCGCCATCCCCCGCGTTCGCCGCCGCGCTCAACGGGGTGTTCGGCGAGGTCCGGGAGCAGCTGGTCGACGCCCGACGCGGCTCACCCGACGCCATCTACCTCGCCGCCGACCCGGGCGAGCGCGCCTACGCGGATTCACCGCGCATGCGGCGTGAATCCGCGTAGATGACCGGCCGCGCGCCGCGCGGCGGTGGGGCCAGCCCCGGGCCAGCCGGCACTAGCCTGCGGACTCCGCCACGTCGGTGACCTCAGCCCCGGTCGCGTCCAGCAACTGCCGCCGCGCGAGCGGGAACACCGTGTCGGGCGTGCCCGCCGCGGCCCAGACCTCGTCGTAGGCCAACAGGTCGCGGTCCACCAGCGTCGGCAACGCCTCAGGATGGCCGAACGGGGCGGTGCCGCCGATGGCGTAGCCGGTCGCGGCGCGGACCAGGTCGGCGTCGGCCCTGTCCACGCCGTCGACCCCGAGAGCGGCCGCGACCTTGCCGTAGTCGACGCGGTTGCGGCCGCTGGTCAGCACGAGCAGCGGACCGTCACCCGACGTAAGTACGATCGACTTGGCGATGGCCCCCACCTCGCAGCCGATGGCGGCCGCCGCATCCGCCGCCGTCCGCGTCCCCGCAGGGAACCGCCTGACCTGCGCAACCACCCCGCGTTGGGCCGCCGCGGCGATGAGGCGTCGCGTGCTTGCCTTCCATGCGTCCCCCGCGTCCCGCGTCACCCGCCCAGCTCCCCGGCGAGCTCCCGCGTGCGCTCGGCGACCAGCTCCGCTGCCGCCACCATGCCCCGTGGTCCGAGGTCGCGAGCCGCATCGAACCCCTGGGCGGCTCGCGCCTCCACCCGGCCGGCGACCGCCAGGACGCGCGCACCATTGGCCCTGGCGGTCTCCAGCACGTAGCGCGGCGCCTTCCCCGAAGCGGACTGCGCGTCGAGCGACCCCTCCCCAGTAACGACCACATCCGCGGCGATGACCGCCTCGGTGAACCCGACCAGCTCGGCGACGACCTCGGCGCCCCCCCGCACCGTCGCCCCGCAGAAGGCCATCAGCCCGAAACCGAGGCCACCGGCTGCTCCGGCACCCACCAGGTCCCGCCACGGGCCGCCGACGAGGTCGCGCTCGGCGACGTCAGCGAGGACCGCGAGCGCCCCCTCGAGCTCGGCCAGCACCGCGCCCTCGGCGCCCTTCTGGGGCCCGAACACCGCCGTCGCCCCCTCGGGTCCCAGCAGCGGGTTCGTCACGTCGGCGGCCGCGACGATCGGCACGCCGAACGGCTCACCGACGACGATGCGGTCGAGACCGGCCAGGAACGCACCGCCCACCTTCACGCCGTTACCGTCGGCGCGCAGCAGCCGGTGGCCGAGCGCCGTCGCCATTCCCGCGCCGCCGTCGTTGGTGGCGCTCCCGCCCAGCCCGATCACGATCTCGCGGGCACCCGCCTCGCGAGCGGCCGCCAGCAGCTGCCCGACGCCGTAGGTGGTCGTCAGCCGCGGGTCACGCTGGTCCGCGGCGAGGCCGGACAGCCCGCACGCCTGCGCGCACTCGAGCAGAGCGCGACCGTCAGGCAGCGACAGCCACGCGGCGGTCGTCGCCACGCCGCGGCCGTCGACCACCGTGGTCTCGTGGCGGACCGCGCCCTCGACGACGTCGGCGACCACGTCGGTCATGCCCTCGCCGCCGTCCGCCATGGGCGTGAGCAGCACGTGGTCGTCGGGCCGGGCGGCCACCCACCCCGCACGCATGGACTCGGCGGCCTCAGCCGCGGTCAGGGTGCCGGCAAACTTGTCGGGGGCGATCACGACCTTCAGTCCCATGAGAGCGCGGAGCCTATCGCCACGCGGTGCTACTCTCGGCATCTCAGTAAGTGTCAGTTTGACACGAACCCGGCGAGGCGCCATGCCATCCACCACGCAGGTCACCAACCTCCGCGACGCGGCGACCGCCACCCCGCTGCTGCTCCTCGGTCAGCAGGCCGACCCGGACAGCGAGCGCGGCACCATCTGCCCCGGGACCGTGCCGGACCCGAGCGACCCCGCCCTGGTCGAGCGCGCGCGGACGGCCCGCGCCATCTTGGGCGACGACGTGTTCGTGCTCGGCCACCACTACCAGCGCGACGAGGTGATCCAGTTCGCCGACGTCCGCGGTGACAGCTTCAAGCTCGCCCGTGACGCCACCGCGAACGGCGCGCCGACCATCGTGTTCTGCGGCGTGCATTTCATGGCCGAGACCGCGGACATCCTGACCGCCCCCACGACCCAGGTCGTGCTGCCCGACCTCGCGGCGGGCTGCTCGATGGCCGACATGGCCGAGATCAGCCAGGTGGAGGCTGCGTGGGAGGACCTCCGCGCCGTCGGCTGCGGCGACGGCGCCGAGGCGGGGGGCGTCAGGACCGTGCCGCTCACCTACATGAACTCCTCGGCGGCGATCAAGTCGTTCACCGGGAGGGCCGGGGGCGCGATCTGCACGTCGTCCAACGCCAGGCGGGCGATGGAGTGGGCGTTCGAGCAGGGCGAGCAGGTCCTGTTCATGCCCGACCAGCACCTCGGCCGCAACACCGCGGTGCGCGAACTGGGCTTGTCGCTCGGTGACTGCGTCACCTACGACCCGGCGTTCCCCGGAGGGGGCGTCGCGCCCGACCGCCTGCGCGCCGCGAAGGTCGTGCTGTGGCGGGGCCACTGCTCCGTGCACGGCACGTTCATGCCCGCTCACGTCGACGACGTCCGTGCCCGCGTCCCGGGTGTCCAGGTGCTGGTGCACCCGGAGGTCAGGCACGAGGTCGTGCTGGCCGCCGACCACGTCGGGTCGACCGAGGCGATCATCGCCACGCTCGACGCGGCGCCGGCCGGCTCGAAGTGGGCGATCGGCACCGAGCTCAACCTCGTCGGCCGTCTGGCGCAGCAGCATCCCGACAAGACCGTGGTGTTCCTGAACGAGAAGGTGTGCTTCTGCGCGACCATGAACCGCATCGACCTGCCGCACCTGGTGTGGGCGCTCGAGGAGCTGGTCGCCGGTCGCGCGCCCAACGTGATCCGGGTGGACGACGACACCGCGCTGTGGGCGAAGGTCGCCCTGGACCGGATGCTCGCGCTGCCGGGCGCGTAGCCCGGCCTCAGGCCTTGGGGTCGCGGTCGACGAAGGGCGGGCGGACCACCTCGGCGGGCAGTGACTTGCCGCGGACGTCGATCTCGACCCGGTCGCCGGTCTGGATCGCGGGGTCGAGGTAGCCCAGCGCGATGCCCAGCCGCAGCGTGGGCGAGAAGGTGCCGCTGGTCGTCTCCCCGACGTCGGAGCCGTCGCGCCGCACCGTGCAGCGCGCGCGGGGGATGCCGCGCCCCAGCACCCGCAGACCCCGCAGCCTCCGCTGGGGGCCGGCCTCCTTGGCGGCCACATAGGCGTCCTCGCCGGTGAACCCGGTGCCGGGCTTGACCGCCCACCCCAGCGGCGCGTCGACCGGCGAAGTCGCCGGCGAGATGTCCTGTCCATGCAGCGGATAGCCCATCTCCAGCCGCAGGGTGTCGCGCGCGCCGAGACCGGCGGGCGCGGCGCCGGCGGCCAGGACACGGTCCCACAGGCTGCCCGCCACTGCGGCGTCGCAGAACAGCTCGTAGCCGCGCTCGCCGGTGTAGCCGGAGCGGGCCAGCACGCCGCCGCCGGGGACGGGCCCGTCGTCCAGCGAGCGGCCCGGCTCCGCGTCCGGGCTGGCCAGCTCCAGCGGGCCGACATCGAGATAGGCCATGTCGCTGACGTCGACACCCGCCGCGGTGACGACGTCCGCGGCGTCCGGCCCCTGGATCGCGAGGCACGCGAGGTCGGCCTTGACATCCGCCACGTCGCGCTCCGCGCGGTCACCGCAGGCGTCGATCGCGGCTCGGACCGCGCTGGCGTTCGCCGCGTTGGGCACCACGAAGAACCCCCAGTCGAGCCGGTAGACCAGCAGGTCATCGGTGATCCCCCCGCCGCCGTCCAGGCACAGGGTGTAGTGCGCCCGCCCGGGGACCAGCTTCGACACGTCGTTGGTCAGGGCCTGCTGCAAGGTCGACTCGGCGCCGGGGCCGGTCACCCGCAGCGTGCCCAGGTGGGACAGGTCGAAGACGCCGCAGCCCTCACGCACCGCCCGGTGCTCGGCCACGACCGTGCCGTAGTCAAGCGGCATGTCCCAGCCGCCGAACCCGGTCATCGTGGCGTCCAGCGCCCGGTGGCGGTCATCCAGCGGCGACTGCCGCAGCTGCGGGTCGCTAGGCATGGCTACTCGGGCCCGTCGGCGTCGGGTCCACTAGCGCCCCTCCGCCGCCGCCGCGGCGAACGCCTCCCGGTAGCGCAGCACGTCGGCGATGTACGCCTGCGTCGCGCCAGCGCGACCCCCGCAGCGCCACGGAGTGCGAACCCTGGTAGTAGCCCGCCAGCACCTCGTGCAGGTCGCCGTCATGGCGGTCGGCGAGGAGCTGGAGGTACACCACGCCGGCCTCCACGTTCGCGTCGGGGTCGTAGGGGTCCACCGGTCGGCCGAGGTGCGCCGCGACGAGCTCGCCCGTGTCCGGCAGCAGCTGCATCAGACCGACGGCGCCCTTGTCGGAGACCACGCGCTGGTCCCAGCTGGACTCCTGCCAGGCGATCGCCTGGACGAGGTGCGGATCAGCGCCGTGCGTCTTCGCGTGCGCGCGGAGCAACTCCTCCACCGGAAGGTCAGCAGCCACAGCCGCCTCGGGCGTGAGCGGACGGGACGCGTCGGGTTCGGGGACGAACAGCACCTGCCCCGGCGCCAGCGTCCTCGGATCGTCGATGGCGTTGGCCCGCATCAGGGAGCGGCTGGTGACGGCGTAGCGCTCTGCCAGCCGCGAGACGGTCTCGCCCGGACTGACCACGTGCGTGCGCGGCCGCACCGCCCGCGCCTCGGCGTCGATGTCGACCGTCAGCTCCGCTGGGACGGCGACACGGTTCGCAAGGGTGTCCGCAACGCGCCCGCGCACGTCGCCGTCCACCAGCAGCAATCCGGTGGCCAGTCCGACGATCAACCCGACGAGGACGCTTTGCAACGACCACCGCGCCGCTGCGCGGGGCGTCAGGTGTCGGGGGCGGGCGTGGGCGCCGTGGCGGCCATCTGGGCGTCGGGGGGTGGGCATGCGGCGACCAGGGTAGTGCGTGGGTGCGCCACCGCGCACCCGCGGCGATCATCGCCACGGGCCGGTGGGCGCGTTGGACGACGCGGCTACCATGCGCGCAACGAGCGCCGCTGGCCGAGCAATGGAACGCTGGACCGGATCTCGGACCGGCGGCCAGAGCGAGACGTCAGGAGCGACGAACCATGGCCGACAGCTACGACCTCATCGTCCTCGGCGGGGGGACCGGGGGGTACTCGTGCGCGCTGCGCGCCGCGGACCTCGGCATGCGGGTCGCCCTGGTCGAGAAAGAGAAGGTCGGCGGCACGTGCCTGCACTGGGGCTGCATCCCGACGAAGGCGTTCCTGCAGGCTGCGGAGGTCGCCGACCATGCCAGGGACGCCTCCGACTACGGCGTCAAGGCGACCTTCGACGGCATCGAGATGGCCGCCGTGCTCGCCTACAAGCAGTCGATCGTCGACGCCAACTGGAAGGGACTCCAGGCCAGCCTGAAGGCGCGGGGCGTCGAGACGGTCGCGGGCGACGGCCGGCTGGCCGACCCGAGGACCGTGGTCGTCGCGACGGACGATGGCGAGCGCCCGTTGAAGGCCGAGCGCGGTGTGGTCCTGGCCACCGGCTCCAAACCCCGCGACGTGCCGATCGAGGGAGCCGAGCGTGACGGCACCCGGGTGATCACCAGCGACGAGGCACTCTTCCTCGAGCAGGTTCCGCGGCGACCGATCGTGCTCGGCGCCTCGGCGGTCGGCATGGAGTTCGCTTCCGTCTGGCATGCGTTCGGCGCCGAGGAGGTCACGATCATCGAGATGGAGTCGGCGGTCGTCCCGCGCGAGGACGTCGATACCTCCAAGGCCATCGCGAAGGATCTGAAGAAATCCGGGATCCGCGCGCGCACCGGCACCAAGGCCACGAAGGTCGAGAAGGGCGACGACGGCCTGCGGGTCACGATCTCCGACTCCAAGGGCGAGACGTCCACCCTCGAGGGCGACGTGCTGATGGTCGCCGTGGGACGCGGGCCCGTGACTGAGGACATGGGGTTCGAGGAGGCGGGCGTCAAGCTGGATCGGGGCTTCGTGCCGGTCGACGGCTACAGCCGCACCAGCGCGGACGGCGTGTACGCGATCGGCGACATCCTCCCGCCCCCGGCGCTGGGCCTGGCGCACGCCTCGTTCCAGGAGGGGTTCCTGGTCGCCGAGCACGCCGCCGACCAGCCGGTGCGGTCGATCGACTACAAGGGCATCCCGCGCGTCTACTACTGCCACCCTGAGATCGGCAGCGTGGGTTGGAACGAGCAGGAGCTGAAGGACGAGGGCATCGAGTACGACAAGCAGTCCTTCCCGTACAGCCACAACGCCCGCGCGATGATGATGAAGGGCACCGGCCACGTGAAAGTCCTGGCGGCGAAGGACGGGGGCAAGGTCCTCGGCGTCCACATCGTCGGCCCCAAGGCGACCGACCTGATCGCCGAGGGACAGCTCATCTACAACTGGGAGGCGCTGCCCACCGAGGTCGGCGCGTTCATCCATCCCCATCCGACCCTGTCGGAGGCCATCGGCGAGGCGCACATGGGCCTGGCAGGCCGGCCCCTGCACGGCTAGCGTCGCCGCCACCAGACAGGAGCAAGCAGCAGGCATGGCGCAACGCGACCGAAACCGCCCCGGCCGACCTGAGACCGCCGATCGTCGGCGCCGCCGCGGCGGCCAGCCGCCCCCATCACGCCGACGGCGCGGGCGCGGTGAACCCGACCGGGACAGCCAGCAGGAGACCACCACCGAGCCGGCCACCCCTGCCGGCGAGAGGAGCAGCACCGTGGCAACCGAAGTCACCCTTCCCCAGCTCGGCGAGAGCGTCACCGAGGGCACCATCACCGCCTGGCTCGTCGAGGTCGGCGACTCGGTCGAGACCGACCAGCCACTGTTCGAGCTGAGCTCGGACAAGATCGACACGGAGGTGCCCGCCCCCGCTGCGGGCGTGCTCACCGAGATCCGTGTCGAGGTCGACGAGACCGTCGACGTGGGCACCGTCGTCGCGATCATCGGAGCGGCAGACGAGGGGAGCGGCGGCGACGACGGTGCCGCGCCCGCCCAGGACGAGGCCCCCCAGGACGAGGCCGCCCAGGACGAGGCCGCCCAGGACGAGGCCAGCCCGGATCAGGCCGAGGAGCCGGAGACCGATGAGGCGGCCGACGGCGGCGAGCGCGAAGACGTCGCCGGCCAGGACGAACAGGGGGACGGCCAGCCCCCGGCGACCGAGGATGCCGAGCCGGCCGAGGACAGCGCGAACGGCCACGGCCAGCTGGTCTCGCCGATCGTGCGGCGCCTGGCGGCCGAGAACGACCTCGACCTGTCGGAGGTCTCCGGCTCCGGCGAGGGCGGGCGCATCACGCGTGAGGACGTCGAGGCGGCCATCTCGGGCGCCCCCGCCAAGGATCAGCGGACGTCGGCTCGACCGCAGCCCTCGCCCGGGGTGAGCATGAAGTCCGGCGACCGCGAACGCGTCGAGGACCTGTCGCGGATCCGTCAGCGGATCGCGGCGAAGATGATGGAGTCGCTGCAGTCGAGCGCGCAGCTCACGACCGTCCAGGAGGCGGACGTGACCCGCATCATGAGGGTGCGCTCGCGCTACAAGGAGGAGTTCTCCAGCCGCGAAGGCGTGTCGCTGTCGCCCTTCGTCTTCCTGTGCCGCGCCGCCGTGCTGGCGCTCCGCAAGGAGCAGCACGCGCGCCTCAACGCAGTCGCCGACTGGGAGGCCGGCAAGGCCAAGTTCCACGACTACGTGAACCTGGGCCTGGCCGTGGACACCGAGCGGGGCCTGCTGGTGCCCAACGTCAAGCGGGCCGACGACCTGACCCTGCCCGCGCTGGCCCGCGCGATCGCCGAGGCCGCGAACAAGGCCCGCGGCAAGGGCAAGCTGGAGATGCAGGACATCGAGGGCGGCACCTTCACGGTGACCAACACCGGCAGCGTCGGCGTGCTCATCGACACCCCGATCCTCAACTACCCCGAGGTCGCGATCCTGGGCACCGGCGCCATCAAGAAGCGCCCGATCGTCGTCGAGGATGACGCCGGGGCGGCCATCGCGGTCCGCGACATGATCTACTTCTCGCTCACCTACGACCACCGTCTGGTCGACGGCGCCGACGCCGCGCGGTTCATCACCGAGGTCGCCGAGCTGTGCGAGACGCACGACTGGGAAGCTGAGCTGGGCTACTAGCCTCCCATGCTGGCGGTCGACTGCGGTGAGGTCGTCTACGAGGAGGCGCTGCGCTGGCAGCGCCTCTTGGTCGCCGCGCGCGCCGCGGACGACATCGACGACGTGCTGCTGACCCTCACCCATGACCCGGTGTACACGGCGGGTCGCCGCGCGGACGTGGGGCGCCACGTGCTGGGCACCCGCGGCATCCGCGTCGTCGGAGTCGAGCGCGGCGGTGACGTCACCTACCACGGGCCGGGGCAGCTGGTCGCCTACCCGATCATCGAGCTCTCCCACGCCAAAGCGGTACGTCCGTTCGTCGAGGCGCTCGAGGAGGCGTGCGTGCGCACCGCCGCGTCGTTCGGGGTGGCGGCCCGCCCTGACCGGGGGCGCACCGGCGTGTGGGTGGGCGACCACAAGCTCGCCGCCATCGGCATCAAGGTCACCGGCAAGACCACGTCGCACGGGCTCGCGTTCAACGTCGACCCCGACATGGACGACTTCGCCGGCATCGTGCCGTGCGGCATCCCCGACGGCGGCGTGTGCTCGCTTGCCTCCCTGGGCGTGGACACGACGGTCGGTGAGGTCCGCCACCGCCTGGTCGCCCACCTCGGCGACACGCTGGGCCGGTGGGTGCAGACCGCCTCGATGCGGGACCTCGGCCTGATCCGTGCGGCGTGACCTCCCGGGCGGACGCATCCTTGGTCTCGGCGCGCCGGCAGCGTAGCCTGCGACCCGCGGCGACCCGTCCGGCGTCGCCAACGCCTGGAACGGGGGTTCGCAGTGAGCGCATCGTCGCCGCCATCCTCGGGCGGGTTCTTCTCCGCCCTGTTCGACTTCTCCTTCCGTGGAGATCATGGTGGTGGTGTTCCGCATCGGCGAGAACATCCAGGTGCTCGCCGACGCGGCTCGCCCCGCTTGGCCGCCACCAGCCACCGGCCAGCCGGGCACCGCGCAGGGTGCGCCACCGCCACCCTCCAGCCAGCCGCCCCCGTCCAGCACGCCCCCTGGATGATCCGCAACCTGCCGGTCGGCACGTGGCTGGCTCCGTGAGCGGGTCGACCTAGACTGGCCCACGCCCACCACCGTCGAGGAGCAGCGACGTGACCTCGCTCATCCCGGAAGGCGCGACACGACTGACCGTCGTCGGCGCCCCGCAGATCGCCCAGCGCAAGCCCGCGTGGCTGAAGCAGCAGGGCAAGATCGCCGGCCCGAACTACCGCGACATCAAGTCCACGATGCGAGGGTTGGACCTGCACACGGTGTGCGAGGAGGCCGGCTGCCCCAACATCCACGAGTGCTGGGAGGACCGCGAGGCCACCTTCCTGATCGGCGGTGAGGACTGCACCCGCCGCTGCGGGTTCTGCCAGATCGCGACCGGCAGGCCCAAGGCGTACGACCGCGACGAGCCGCGGCGCGTGGCCGAGGCGGTCGAGGCCATGGGCCTGCACTTCGCCGTGGTCACGGGCGTGGCCCGCGACGACCTGGCGGACAAGGCGGCCTGGCTCTACGCCGAGACCTGTCGGCAGATCCATGCGCGGCTCCCGCACTGCGGCGTGGAGCTGCTGATCGACGACTTCGGAGCCGATCCCCGGCTGCTGCGGCTGGTCCTCGACGCCGAGCCCGAGGTGCTCGCGCACAACCTCGAGACGGTCCGGCGGCTCTTCCGCCACGTGCGACCCGCGTTCGACTACGACGGCAGCCTCGAGCTGCTCGAGCGCGCCCGTCGGTGGGGTCGCGCGGCGGTCAAGTCGAACCTGATGCTGGGGCTCGGCGAGACCGAGGACGAGGTCTGTGAGTCCATGCGCGACCTCGCTGAGGTGGGATGCCAGATCCTCACAGTCGGCCAGTACCTGCAACCCACGCACAAGCACCTGGCGCTGCAGCGGTACGTCGAGCCGGACGAGTTCACGCGCTACGCGCGCTACGGGCGCCAGCTGGGCTTCGACCACGTCGAAGCGGGTCCGCTGGTGCGCTCGTCGTTCCGCGCAGGCCGCCAGGCGATCAACGCCGGGGCCTGGGAGCGGCCGAAGGCCGTGGGTGGGCGGGGTCCAGACCAGGAGCGGCCGAAGGCCGTGGGCGTCCGTTAGGAATCGTCGCGGGCCGAGTCCTCGACCCGGGTCACCTTCAGCAGGTAGGCCACCATCGTCGCCGTCCCGGAGACGTCGAGGTGATAGGCGTCCGACTGCGACTCGACCTTGGCGATCTGCGGCAGGGCATCGACGAAGTGGTCGGCGAACGGAAACACCGCGAAGTCGATGACCTCGCCGGAAAGGCCATTGGCCTCCAGCAGCTCAGCGGTCCGCTGCTGGGACAGGATGGACAGGTGCAGCACGTAGGCGGCTCCGCCGGGCGCCAGGGCGTGGGGAAGCTTCGTGAACAGGTGGTCGAGGAGGTTGCGTCCCCAGTAGTCCAGTGGGCGGTGGCTGGCCAGCTGCTGGAAGGGGTCGACCGGCGTCTGGTACAGGCTCGCGACCACCACCTCGTAGCGCTCCTCGGGAACCCACTCGAACAGGTCGGCCGCGGCGGCGGTCACGCGATCGGCCACACCGTTGCGGAACGCGTTGCTCAGGGTGTTGTGCGCGGCGCGCGGCTCGATGTCGATAGCTCGGACGGCCTTCGCGCCGTTGAGTGCGAGCTGCACGGTCTGCAGGCCCGCCCCGCAGCCGACGTCGAGGCAGCGCTGGCCCGCTCCGACGTTGTAGGAGAACAGGTGCCGCCAGACGAGGTAGGAGCCCTCGGTCGGCGCGAACACCCGCGAGTCAACGGCCAGCTCTGGCAGCTCGAGCGGGTAGAGGTGGCGGCCGCGCTCGTCGGTCCACGGCGTCGGCAGGGACGCCTCGAGCGGTTGCCGACGCGGGTCGATCGTCTCCGGCTCATGGCGTTCCTCGCGCCCTCGCGGCACCCCCTCCAGCCGCGCCCGTGCGGCGGTGATGTGCTGCGGACCAACGCCGCAGCAGCCGCCGATGATCTGGGCGCCCTCTGCCCTCCAGCGCGCGGCCATCTCCGCGTACTGCTCTCCGCTGACTTCGGGGGCTGACTGCCACCGCTGGCTCGTGTAGTAGCCGAGGTTCGGGTAGACGCCCAACGGCAGGTCCGCGAAATCACGCAGGTAGCTGACCATCCCAACGACATGATCGGGCGGGATGCAGTTGATCAGCATCGCGCCCACCCCGGCATCCTCGAACTGGCGCGCGGCGCGCCCGAACCCGTCGCCTTCCGGCCCGCCCCAATGCTGTCCGAAGACGCCGCACACCCCCTGCCTGCAACGCCGGAACGACAGCCACAGCGGCAGGCCCGTCGCGACCAGGGCATCGACGACGGCATGCAGCGATGGTCTGATCAGCGACAGGGTCTCGAACAGGATGAGGTCTGGAGGGTCGTCGGCGAACACCCTGGAGAGCAGGCGCACCGTCTCCAGACCGTCTATGGCGTCCAGCTCGGCGTTCAGCGAGAACGCTACGGCGCACTCGCTCGAGCGCGCCCCCTCGTCGACCGCCCGGCGCGCGAGTCGAATCCCTTGGCGGGCGAGGTCCATCCAGTGCACGGGCCGGCTCGTCCCGCTCAGCTGGACTCCCGGCGTGTGGATCGCGCTCGGCAGCCCCCAGGTGTTGGTCGAGATCACGTCGCAGCCGGCGTCGACGTAGGAACGGTGGACGCGCAGCACCGCATCGGGCGCCTCGAGAAGCGTGCCGAGGCCCCACAGCGCCTCGTCGAGCGAGGTGTCCACGCCCTCGAGCCGAGGAATCTCGGTGGCGATGCCGCCGTCGGTGACGACGCAGCGGTCGGCGGCGATGACGTCGAGAAGGTGACGGTAGCTGGTCGACGTCACCTCCCGCGGGTACCCGCTGGCGCTCATCTGTGCAGGGTACGGCACACCGTTCAGTGGCCGCGGGCCACCCAGGCGCCGTAGTCGGGCGCCTCGTCGGCGATGGTCGTCTCGTCGCCGTGGCCGGTGAGGACCCGCGTCGGAGGCGGCAGGCCGAGCAGCTTGTCCCTGATCGAGGCCAGGATCGTCGGGAAGTCGGAGTAGGAGCGCCCCGTGGCGCCCGGCCCGCCGTTGAAGAGCGTGTCGCCGGTGAAGACCGCCCCCAGGTCCGGACAGTGCAGCGACACGCCGCCAGGTGAGTGGCCCGGCGTGTGCAGCACCTCCAGCCGGACGCCTGCGACCTCGAAGCCAAGGCGCTCGTCAAGAGCGATGTGCGGGGCGAGGTTTGGGTGCACCGCGTCCCACAGCATCGTGTCCGCGGGGTGAAGCGCTATCTCTGCGCCCGCCGCGCTGGCGACGTCGAGCGCCGCGTTGATGTGGTCGTTGTGGCCGTGGCTGAGCACCAGTGCGACGACGGATCGATCGCCGACGGCGTCCAGGATGGCCCCTGCGTCGTGCGCGGCGTCGATGATGAGGACCTCACGGTCGTCGCCCACGAGCCAGACGTTGTTGTCGACGTCGAGGTCCTGTCCGTCGAGCGAGAACACGCCGCTGGTGACGACGCGTTCGATGCGCGCGCCCATCACAGCATCACCACCGATCGGAGCACGTCGCCGCGGTCCATGCTGGCGAAGGCGTCCTCGACGTCGCCGATGCCGATCGTCTCGCTGACGAACTTGTCCAGCGGCAGCCTGCCTTGCAGGTACAGGTCGACCAGCGTCGGAAAATCCCGCGAGGGCAGGCAGTCGCCGTACCACGAGGACTTCAGCGCGCCGCCGCGCCCGAAGATCTCGATCATGGGCAGCTCGACGGTCATGGTGGGGTCGGGCACCCCGACCAGCACGACCGTGCCGGCAAGGTCTCTGGCGCGGAACGCCTGCAGGTAGGTCTCCGGGTGTCCGACCGCGTCGATGACCACGTCGGCGCCGAACCCTCCGGTCAGCTCCCGGACGGCCTCGACAGGGTCCGTCTCGCGGGCGTTGACGACGTCCGTGGCGCCGAACTGCGTGGCCCAGTCGAGCTTCCGCTCGTCGATGTCGACGGCGATGATCCGACGTGCGCCCGCCAGGAACGCGCCGGCCACGGCGCCGTCGCCGACACCGCCGCACCCGATCACCGCCACGGTGTCCCCCCGCGTGACCTCGCCGGTGTTGATCGCCGCGCCGACCCCCGCCATCACCCCGCACCCGAGGAGGCCGGCGACGGCGGGCTCGACCGCAGGGTCCACCTTCGTGCACTGGCCGGCGGCGACCAGGGTCAGCTCGGCGAACGCCCCGATGCCGAGTGCGGCGGACAATCCCGTGCCGTCCGCAAGAGTCATGGCCTGGGTGGCGTTGTGGGTCGAGAAGCAGTACCACGGCCGCCCGCGGCGGCATGCCCGGCAGGACCCGCACACCGCGCGCCAGTTGAGGATGACGTAGTCCCCCGCGACGACGTCCGTGACGTCCGGACCGACGGCCTCGACGACCCCCGCCGCCTCGTGGCCGAGCAGGAACGGGAAGTCGTCGTTGATCGCGCCCTGGCGGTAGTGCAGGTCGGTGTGGCACACGCCGCACGCCTGCACCCGGACGCGCGCCTCCCCTGGCCCTGGCTCGGGGACCAGGATCGTCTCGAGCGCGACCGGTGCGCCCTTGCTGCGGGCGACGACGCCTCGTACCTCGACGGGTGCCATGCCGTTGCTCCTCGCTGGTCGCCTGTGGTGGCCAGCAACCCTCGCATGGGCCGGTCGCGGCGTCCACAACCCGTGCCGAGCCTCGTCCACGCGGACACCGACCGGCGGGGAGCACCGCGGACGAGCGGCGGTACGCTCGCGTGACGCAGCCGTCGACCGCCACACCCGCAAGGAGCTGATCCCGCCGATGCGCCCGCCGCATCTGCCCGACCTCGCCGTGCTGGCCCAGCTGGAACCGACTCCCGGTGCGACCGAGACGGAGATCATCGTCCCGCGCGAGGAGTTCGCGACGGCCGTCCAGAACGCTTGCGGGGCGGCCGAGCCCGGCCCGGTCTGCACGTTCGTCTTCGAGCGCACGAACAACGAGCTGCTGGCGTCGATCGCCGGGCAGCTGATCCCCAGCGTGTTCCGCATCCTGCTGATCGTTGCGATCGCCTGGATCGCGAACCGGGTGATGAAGCGGTCGATCAGGCGGTTCGTGCGCAGGATGAGCGAGCGGGGGTCCGGACGGCTCGGTACCCTGCGGGAGCGGGCTCCCCTGAAGGACACCGCGCCCATCGACCTGGCGCGCACGACGATGCGCACCGAGACGATCGCCGGGGTGCTGCGCAGCGTCGGCACGTTCGTGATCTGGACGATCGCGCTCGTGATGATCCTCGGGGTGTTCCGCATCAACCTGGGTCCGCTGATCGCCGGCGCGGGGATCGTCGGGATCGCGCTCGGCTTCGGGGCGCAGAACCTCGTGAAGGATTTCCTGTCCGGCATTTTCATGCTCCTGGAGGACCAGTACGGCGTGGGCGACATCGTCAACCTCGGTGAGGCCACCGGGGTGGTCGAGGGCGTCAGTCTGCGCACCACCCGCGTCCGGGACGTCATGGGAACCCTGTGGCACGTGCCCAACGGTGAGATCCGGCGGGTCGGCAACTCGAGCCAGCTGTGGTCGCGTGCGCTGCTCGACGTCGGCGTCGCCTACGAGACCGACGTCGACGAGGCCTCGGCCATCATCAAGGAGGTGGCCGACGTGATGGCCGACGAGGAGATGTGGTCCAGTTCCTTCGTCGAGAAGACCGAGGTGTGGGGTGTGCAGGCGCTGGCCGCGGACGAGGTCACCATCCGCGTGGTCGCCAAGGTCAAGCCCGCCAAGCAGTGGGCCATCGAGCGAGAGCTGCGCGCCCGCATCAAGCGCGCGTTCGACGAGCGCGGGATCGAGATCCCGTTCCCGCAGCGGACGGTATGGGTCCGCCAGGACAGCAGCCGCGAACCGTCCGGCGACGGGTGGGGCCCGCTGGCGCACAACAGCGATGCGGAGGTGGAGCCAGAACAGCCCTCACCCGCCGACCCCCACGGCCCGTAACATCAGCGAAACAGTCGGGAAATCGCCGGGACACCCCTCGACCGTAGGGTGAGCGCCGCTCTCGACAGCCGACCCCGCACCGACGCCCTGAAAGGACTCGACGTTGTCCACCCCAGATGAGGTGCTGTCCCGGATCAGCGACGATGAGATCGCCTTCGTCGACTTCCGGTTCTGCGATCTGCCAGGCCTGATGCAGCACTACACGCTGCCCGCGCACGCGCTCGACGAGGACGCCTTCACCGACGGCGTCGGCTTCGACGGCTCGTCGATCCGCGGGTTCCAGGAGATCCAGGAGTCCGACATGGTGCTGGTGGCGGACGCCTCGACGGCGGTGCTCGACTCGTTCCGCCAGCACAAGACCCTGATCCTCAACTGCTTCGTGCGCGACCCGCTCACCGGTGAGCCCTACAGCCGTGACCCCCGTTACGTCGCCCAGAAGGCCGAGTCCCATCTGGCCGGCTCGGGGATCGCCGACACGGCGTACTTCGGCCCGGAGGCTGAGTTCTTCATCCTCGACGACGTGCGCTTCGACACCAACGCCAAGGAGTCCTACTACCGCGTCGACTCCATCGAGGCGCAGTGGAACTCGGGCCGCGACGAGGGCCCCAACCTCGGCTACAAGCCCCGCCACAAGCAGGGCTACTTCCCCGTCCCGCCGATGGACCACTTCACTGACCTGCGCTCGGAGATGGTGGTCCAGCTCGAGCAGGCGGGGATCGAGGTGGAGCTGCAGCACCACGAGGTCGGCACCGCGGGGCAGGCCGAGATCGACGTGCGCTTCGACACGCTGCTGTCGATGGCCGACAAGCTGATGATGTTCAAGTACATCGTCAAGAACGTCGGCCTGAAGTACATGAAGACCGTGACGTTCATGCCGAAGCCGATCTTCGGCGACAACGGCTCGGGGATGCACACGCACATGTCGCTGTGGAACGGCGACGAGCCGCTGTTCTTCGACGAGCAGGGCTACGCGCAGCTGTCGGACGTCGCCAGGCACTACATCGGCGGCCTGCTGCTCCACGCCCCGGCGGTGCTCGCCTTCTCCAACCCCACCACCAACAGCTACCGACGGCTGGTCCCCGGCTACGAGGCGCCCGTGAACCTCGTGTACAGCCAGCGCAACCGTTCCGCCGCCTGCCGCATCCCGCTGATCTCCAAATCGCCCAAGGCCAAGCGCGTCGAGTTCCGGGTGCCCGACCCCTCGTGCAACCCCTACCTTGCGTTCAGCGCCATGCTGATGGCCGGGCTGGACGGCGTCCGCAACAGGATCGAGCCGCCCGACCCCGTCGACAAGGACATCTACGAGCTGCCCCGGGAGGCGCTGCTCGACCTGCCCAGCGTGCCGGCCAGCCTCGAGGAGGCCCTGGCGGCCCTCGAGGACGACCACGAGTTCCTGCTCGAGGGCGGCGTGTTCACCGAGGACCTCATCGAGACGTGGGTCGGCTACAAGATGGACGAGGAGGTCTCCCAGGTCCGCCTCCGCCCGCACCCCTACGAGTTCCACCTGTACTACGACCTCTGAGGATGCAGGCCGCTGACCTGCGGGAACGCGTCTCAGAGAGCGGCACGGCATCCCCGCTCCGGTCCAAGAGCGCCTCTCGTGGCGCTCCGTATCAGCACCGCATGGGGCCCTGGCGGCCGCACCCTGCGGGATGGCGCATTCACGTCTCAAGCGGGCAGGTCCTCGAGCTCCGTGAGCAGCTGGGCCAGGCCGCCCGGGGCACGGCCATGGCGCCGCGCGCTGGTGATGACCGGGGCGGCCGTGCTGTGGCAGACCGGACGCCCGGTCCCCCCGATGGCCAGCCACAGCGCGCGGTCCTCGGAGGTCGCGAGCGGCGGCATCCCCCCGGCGTCCAAGTAGGCGGCGGCGCTGCAGCCCAGGTTCGCCCCATGCGCGGATGGTGCGTGCTGCGCACGCCGGTGGGCCTGCAGGCGGTGCCGCACCGTCGGCGGCCAGGACGTCCAGTCGGTGATCGCGATCGGGCCGGCGACCGCGTCCCACCCGGCCAGGGCCAGATGAAGCTGCGCCTCGAGCCAGTCGGGCGGCACCGCGCTGTCCGCGTCGGTGGTGGCGAGCCAGCACCGCTCGGGGTCGTCCACCCAGGAGCGCAGCGCCTGGGTGAACCCGCGCCGCCGGGCTGCGCCCACGTTGCCGACGTCGACCTCAACCACCTGCGTGCCGGTCGGGCCGTGCCGTTTGGCAAGGTCTGCGGTGCCGTCGCTGCAGGAATCCGCCACGATCAAGAGCCGCTGCCGCGGGCAGGCCACCGCGACGCGGCCCATGGCCACGGTCAAGGCGGCCAGGGCCGCGGGCAGACCTTCGGCCTCGTCCCTGGCGGGCACCACCACGGCGACCTGCGTGATGGTCCGTGCGGTCGAGCTCACCGGCGGCGCCACGTCGCCAGGAGGAACCGGGGGTCCACCAGGGCGACCTGCAGGTCTAGGCCGCCGGCGGATGCCAGCGCCTCGTGCGCCGCTGCGGCGCTGAGCCGCAGGTCATCCGCCCGGCCGCGCCAGTGCACGGCGAGCAGCTCGCCGCCTGGTGCGAGCGCCGCCGTGATCAGGCCAGCGACCCGCCGGACGGCCTCGGGTTCGAGGTAGTACGCAACCTCCGACAGCACGACGAGGTCCAGGCTGCCGGTGGGCCAGTCCGCCGGGATCGTCCCGCGGCACACCCGCACCTGCGGCAGCGACGCCGTGCGCGCGCGGGTGGCCTCGACGGCACGGGCGGCGACGTCGAGAGCGAGCAGGTGGTCGCAGCGCGGGGCCAGCGCGGCGGTCATCGCTCCGCTGCCGCAGCCGGGCTCGAAGACGCGGCCGTAGTGCTCCCGTCCCAGCGCGGCCAGGGCGAGATCCCGCTTGCGCCGCTCGTACCAGCGGGTGCTGGCCCCCCACGGGTCCGAATCATCGGCGTAGCGGCGGTCGAAGTGCGCGGCGACATCGGTCGGCGTCACGTGAGCAGCGTCTCCCAGGCGCGTGTGAGGTGGGCGAGCATCCCGGGGGGGACGATCGTCGCGTCCCCCCGACCCGCCTCCAGAGGCTGCGTCTGGCTGAGGAACATCTGGGCGGCTGCGCGCTTGGCGGTACAGGCCGCGGGTGACAGCGTGACCCGCCGCGCGCGCGCCCAGGGCACCCGCGGGTCCTCGGGGGTCGCCCAGTCCCACATCCAGATCGGAAAGCTGACCATGAGGACCTCGACCCCGGCGGCTGCACGGGCGGTCGCCCGTCCCGTCGCCTCGTGATCGGCGTGTCCGTCGTGTGCCCACGTGGTCAGGCACAGATCCGTGCCGGGCAGCAATCCTCCGAGGAGCTCGGTGAGGGCGTCCTCGTGCGCGGTGACCTGCGCGTCCGGCAGCCCCAGCCGGTGGACGGGCGCGGTGTCGAGGCCGAGATGCCCCAACGCACCCTCGCGCTCGGCGGCCCGGCGGCCGACGAGCGCGGCCGGGGAGACGGTCCGCGACCCAGGGTGCGAGCCCTCGCCATCGGTCACCGCCACGATCTCGACGTGCCATCCCGCGACCCGCAGGTCGTGGAGCAGGCCGCCCACCCCGAAGGTCTCGTCGTCCGGATGCGGTGCGACCACCACGACGCGCCCTGGTGCGCCGAACCCGAAGTCCGGCCAGGCGGACGGTGCCTCCCACGTGCGCCACGTCGCCTCCGGCGTCCCCGCGCCGTCGAGCCTCACCATGCTGGCTCCTCATCGAGCACCCGCTGGCCCAGCGCGGCGCGGTCCCTGGGACCATGGTGCTGCCGCAGGTACACCGGGAGGTCGGCGGCCCGGCGTGCATGGACCCGGTCGCGTCCCAGCGGGGTCGCCCCCAGCACCGGGAGCGCCTCGCCGAGCACGGCGTGGCACCCGGCCTCAACCACGGCGCGCACCCGCTGTGCCTCCGTCCGGGCGTCGGGGACCGTGCCCGCGTCCAGGCGGGCGCCCGCATCGCGGAGCACCGCGCGCATCCCGGTGCACGACGCGTCCACCGCGCCCAGGGCGGCCAGGTCGTGGGCATCCGCCCGCCGGGTGCAGCGGGTCCGCAGCGTCCTGGCCAATCCGACGGCGCCGCCGTACCAGACGGCCGCGACGCTGACCCCGCCGGCCCCGAACCCCACGCGGTCCAGGTACCAGCCAGGACCTCCGATCGCGGCGTCGGTGGGGACCTCCACCCGGTCAAGCTCCACATCGCGGGTGTCGGCGCCGACCATGCCGACCCCCGCCCAGGTGTCGGCGACCGGACTCACGCCCGGAGCCTCCAAGGAGACGACGAACAGGCGGTAGCCGTCCGGCGCGTGAGCAGTCAGCAGCACGTGACGCGATCCGCCCGCCCCGGAGCACCAGCGCTTGCAGCCGTCCAACCGCCAGCCCGACGCGGTCGGGGTGGCGCGCACCCGGCCGTCGGGCGGATCCGAGGCCCACACGCCCATCGGCCCGTCGGCCGGCGCGAGGCGCTCCGGCGTCTGCGCCAGGATCCGGACGGCGTCCACGTGCCCTTCCGCCAGGCGCGCGAGGGACAGGTCGTGCGCACCGAGCTCCGTGAGTGCGGCGTCGCGCCTCACCTGGGTGGCACGGGCGATCCGCGCCAGCAGGCCCGTCGCCGCGAGCGCGTGCAGACAGGCCGTCGTCGAGGGCACGTCGCCGAGCGGCCGGCCGTGGCCGACCAGCCACTCCGCGACCTCCCCGGCCAATGCATCGTCGGCAACGTCTGGGCGGATCGCGTTCCTCTCCCGCACGCAACCTCCCGGGCGTTCGTGAAAACGGGCTTGATGAAACGGGCTCGGTGGAACCGGGAGTCATGTTCCCCCGGCGATCCGCCGATACGCCTCGCCGAGGGGGGGCTACGATGCCGGGACAGCGGCCTCTACCGCTGATCCCGTGCTGGGCCGGCCGTCGACGGCAGGGCCGTGCATGGGCCGGGTGTCTGATCCGGCCCCGCTTCGAGGCCCGGTCCACGTCGTCGTTCTCGACGCGGTGCATGCGGAAGCTACATCCCGTCGGGATCGACCAGCAGACGTGCGATCGCGGTGGCGAAGTCCTCGAGGTCACCCAGTCCCTCCCCGAGCGCCTCGTGCACCAGCCGGTCGTCGATGTCGTCGTAGAGGTGCACCAGGCGGTTGCGCAGCCCGGTCAGGTCCTGCATAAGGGCGCGTGGTCGGGTGTCAGCACCTCATGCTCGCCCAGCCGGTCGAACGCCTCGCGGAAGTCCATCGCCGGGATCCAGCCCTCGGAGGCGATCAGGTGGTTGGCGACGTCGATGCAGACCTGCGCTGCGGCCTGCGCGAGGTAGCGGCCCTCGTAGGCGCGGTCCGCGATGTAGGCGTCGACGTCCATGGCGGCCAGATCCCGCAGCCGGGCGAGGTAGCGGTCGAGTGCGCTGAGCTTGGCGCGCACCCGGCTGGGGTCAACCACGGGGTTCCTCGGCGGAGGTCCGGCGTCCAGCGACGGCTGCGAGATAGGACTGGTCCATCGCGCGCAGCGCGGGTCGGACGTCCTCCCAACGGCTCTGGGTGTCGACGGTCACACCCACCCGCAGCGGTTCGTCGTGGCTGCACAGCAGTCGCCCCTGGGTGACGATCCGTGCACGCAGCTCCAGCGGCGCCCGCTCGAACACGGTCAGGTCAACCGAGCCGGGCAGGTGCGGATCCAGCTTCCGGGCAAGACGGGTGAGGTCCAGCAATCCCAGTGGTGGCCGTCCCGCGACGCTCAGCACGGCGACATCGGTGTCGGACGTCGGCCCGGCCGTCCCGTCGACGCGGCTGCCGAACACCCAGGCGACGGCGACGCCGGCATCGCCGAGCGCCTGGCGGATGGCCGGTGTGCAGTCCACCGTAGGAGGATACCGGTGCCGCACGGGCTCCATGACGCTAGGGTCCCTCGACGCCCGCGAGGCTGATCGCGGCGACGAGGTCCGCCCCGCCGAGGGCCGCCTCGACCCATCCTCGGGCGTCGGCGATCTCCTTCGCCAGGACCGGCGAGGTGCCGTGCGCTACCCCAGAGCCGGTCGCCGTCGGGCAGCAGGCGTCCGATGAAGGCATCGCCGGGGGCGAAGCGGGCGTGGGCTGGCGCCCCAGCGCTTGGTCACCATCGCGGGGGAGGGCCTGGGCTGGCGCTGGATCGCGGCATCCTCGATGCCGAAGGCAGGGGTCGGTCAGAAGACCGACAGGTCCATCACGTCGGTCAGCTCCTGCAGCGCGGCGCGGCCGGCCAGCGAGTTGCCCGACTCGTCCAGGGCGGGAGACCAGACGCACAGGCCCATGTGGTGCGGCACGTCGCCCGCGATGCCGCCGGCGACTCCGCTCTTGAGGGGGACACCGACGCTGAAGGCGAACTCGCCGGCCGCGTCGTAGGTGCCGCACGTCAGCATCACGGCGTTGACGCTGCGGGCGTCGGAGTCGGACAGCACGCGCCGGCCGCTGGCGGGGTCGACGCCGTCGTTGGCCAGGAACCGGAACGCGCGGGCCAGCTCCCTGGTGGACAGCGAGATGGCGCACTGGTGGTTGTAGACCTCCATGACGTCGGCGACGTCGTGGTGGAGGTTGCCGAACGACTTCATCAGATGAGCCATGGCGCGGTTGCGATCGCCGCTGCCCTGCTCGGCCGCGGCCACCTCCTGGTCGACCTCGATGTCTGAGCCGGCCAGTTCGCACAAGAGCTCATACCCTGCCGCCTTGGGGTCGTCGAACAGCTCCAGCAGCACGTCGTCCACCACGATGGCACCCGAGTTGATCAGCGGGTTGCGCGGGATCCCGCGCTCGTGCTCGAGCTGCACCAGGGAGTTGAACGGATCACCAGAGGGTTCGCGGCCGACGCGTTCCCACAGGTCGTCGTGGAGCCGCTGCATGGCCATCGTCAGGGCGATGACCTTGGAGATGCTCTGCAGCGGGAATCGGTGATCGGCATCCCCGGCGGCGTGCTCCTCACCGTCGAGCATGCTGACGGCGATCCCGAACTGCGTCGGGTCCGCGTTGGCCAGCGGCGGGATGTAGTCGGCGACCTTGCCGCCTGGCAGCTCTGTGCACTGGGCGGCGATCCGCTTCAGCAGGGCGCTCACGTCGTGTCGGTCTGGCACGATGCCTCCTCGGGATCCTCACTCCTGGCTGGTGGTCCGGAAGCCGGGGTTGAGGGTAGCTGCCGCGCCGCGACGAGCAGGAGGTTCGTGCCATGCCCACCGCGAGAGCCGAACCGTGACGCGTCAGTTCGTCGGGGCGGCGCTTGCTGTCGCGGCCATGACGGTGCTCGCCGCGGCAGCCGCCGCGGCGCAGGACACCGGCTGGGTGATCGAGCAGTTCGACGTGGCCGTCGCGGTGGCGGACGATGGGGAGCTCACGGTCACCGAGGACATCACGGTGGACTTCGGGGGGCTGGAGCGGCGTGGGATCTTCCGCACGTTCCCCGTCCGCTACGAGGTGTCTGGGTACGAGCGGCAGTTTTCGATGCCCGATGGCCTGGAACCCAGCCAGGTCCACCGCGTGCTGGAGATCGACGACCTTGAGGTCAGCTCGACCGCGCCCGACGACGTCGATGTCACGCGTCCCGGCCTGACGGGGACCACTCTGACGGTCCGCATCGGCGACGAGGACACGTTCGTCACCGGCCGGCAGACCTACCGCATCAGCTACGTCGTGCGGGGTGCCGTCAACCGCTTCGAGGACGTCGACGAGCTGCAGTGGAACATCACCGGCGACGAGTGGTCCGTGCCGATCCTGCGGGCCTCCGCCACCGTGGAAGGACCGCAGATCGTGCGGGCCGCCTGCGCGCGTGGAGGGTTCGGGGCGTCCAACCCCTGCAGCGGTCAGGAGCCGAGCGCAGGCGCCGTCACCTTCACCACGGAGGTCCTTCGGCCTGGCGAGGGCATGACCGTCGCGGTGGGGTTCCAGCGGGACGCGATCGACGTGCCCCCGCCCGACCTGCGGCCGCGCTGGGAGCTGGGCCGGGCCATGAGCGGACATCCTCTGACGCTGCCGCTGGCCGCGCTGACGACGCTGCTCGGCCTGGGGGGTGTGGGCGTGCTGCTGTTCCGGCAGGGCCGCGACCGGGTCGCCCAGGGCGGCCAGACGGTCGACGGGCGGGTCGACGGGCAGGCGCGGCGACCCCTGCTGTCGCGGCGTCAGACACCCGTCGAGTACCGCCCTGTGGACGACCTGCGCCCAGCGCAGATGGGCGTGCTGATCGACGAGAAGGTCGATCCTGTTGACATCAGCGCCACCCTGGTCGACCTCGCCGTGCGCGGCCACCTGCAGATCGCGGAAACGCTCCAGCGGAGGTTCCTGTCCACCTCGACGGACTGGACGTTCACGCAGACCGAGGCCGGGTCGGCCCCGCTGCTCACCTATGAGCGCAAGCTGCTTGACGGCCTGTTCCGCAGCGGCCCGCAAGTCGCAGTCAGCGAGCTCAAGGGGTCGTTCGCCACCACGTACTCCACCGTGCAGCAGGAGCTGTACGCGGATGCGGTCCGCAACGGGCTGTTCGGAGACAGGCCGAACCAGGTGCGCTCCCGGTGGCTGGGGATCGGCGTGGTCGCGCTGCTGCTCACCGTCGTCCTGTTCGTGCTGGCGGTGCGCTCGACGACGTTCGCGGCGGCCACCTTGCCCCTGGTCGTCGCGGCCGTCGCGCTGACCGCCGGACATCGCTGGATGCCGCACCGCACCCCCAAGGGCAGCCGGCTGCTCAGGCGCACGCTCGGGTTCCGCGAGTTCATCCGCACGGCGGAGACCGGCAGGATGGAGTTCGCCGAGCAGGAGAACCTGTTTGTCAGCTACCTTCCGTACGCCGTGGTCTTCGGTGCGGTGGACAAGTGGGCCCGCGCGTTCGGCTCGGTCGGCGCCGTACCAGTAGCCGCCAGCGTCGCCGGGGGTTACTGGTACGTGAGCAGCACGGGACGACCCCCCGCCCTCGGCAACCTGACCGATGGCCTGGCTGCGTTCTCCAACTCGGTTGGGGGCTCGCTGGCCGCGACACCTTCGAGCTCGGGATCGGGCGGCGGGGCTTCCAGCGGCGGCGGGTTCGGCGGCGGGGGTGGAGGCAGCTGGTGATGGCTCGGCGTCCATTCCGCCGCGTGGGGCAGCGTCTCAGTCGTAGAACAGGCGCTGGTGGGCCTTGCGCACGCGGCGGGTGCTGCGGCCGAGGTCCTCCATCAGCGCCTGGGCGCCCGGCGGGGGGTAACCCAGCATGCGGGCGAGGTGCTCCAGGCCGCGGCCGACCGGCACGGTGGCGGTGTCGCGGGCGCCGGCGAGGTAGAGCGCGTTGCGGATGCGGGACGCAAGGCGCCAGCCTTCCGCCAGCCACTCGGCGTCGCGCTGGCGGACGACCCCCGCCGCGGCCAACGCGTCCAGCGCCTCAAGCGTCCCGGCGCGACGAACCTCGGGCAGGTGCCCGCCCTCCCGCAGCTGCAGCAGCTGCACCGTCCATTCGACGTCGGCGAGGCCGCCCGCGCCGAGCTTCACGTCGATGCGCTCACCCTCCCGTACGGTCGGGCGGTCGGCGGGCCGCGGCCTGAGGCGGCGACCGGGAGTGGGACGCAGACGCCGCGCCGTGGGCTGCTGGCGAGGATGCGGTCCCCGCTCGCGCTCCATGCGCGCCTTCATGCGCCGCACCGCGCCCAGCCGGTCGGCGGGCAGCGCGTCGGGATAGGTCAGCGGCTCGACCAGCTCGGTGAACGCCGCGCCCAGCTCGGCGTCGCCCGCGACCGGCCGCGCCTGGGTCAGCGCCTGGAACTCCCACGTGTCCGCCCAGCGCTCGTAGTAGCTGCGGTAGGAGTCGAGCGTGCGCGCGAGCGGCCCGTCGCGGCCCTCGGGCCGCAGACCGAGATCCACCTGGAACGCCTGGCCCTCGGGCGTGATGTCACCCAGCAGGGATACGAGCTCCTCGCAGGCGCGCAGCGCCGCGTCGCGGGCGTCGCCGGGCTCGTAGACCAGCAGCACGTCGAGGTCGCTGGCGTAGGCCAGCTCGCGGCCGCCGAGCTTGCCCATGGCGATCACCGCCAGCCGCACGTCGTCTGGCGCCACCAGGCGCACCGCGGCCTCCAGGCACGCCTCGGCGATCCCCGTCAGCTCCGCCGCGACCTCGGTCACCGAGGCGTAGCCGCCGAGGTCGCGCACCGCCACCCGCACGGCCTCGCGGCGCCGCAGCCGGCGCAGCGCCAGGCTGGCGTCCTCCCGCGCCGCCTTGCGGCGGGCCAGGCCCCCGGCCAGCCTCCGGTAGTGCTCGGCAGCGACCGGCTGCTCGAGCGCGCCGAGATCGGCCAGCGTGGCGACCACGTCGGGCTGGCGCTCCAGCCACTGGCCGGCGACCTTGCTCGCGCCGAGCACGCGCGCGAGCAGCTCCCCCACCGGCGGGTTGTCGCGCAGCGTCCTCAGGAAACCAGGGGATTCGCCCAATCGGTCCGCCAGCGAACGGAACGCGGCCAAGCCGCCGTCGGGATCCGGCGAGGCGGCCAGTGTCGGGAGGATCGCGGGCAGCAGGGTGCGCAGCAACCGGGCTCGCCGGCTGACGCCCCTGGCCAGCGCGTCGAGGTGCGCCATGGCGCCGTCGGGATGGTGGAAGCCCAGCGCCGCCAGCCGCTCGCGCGCGGCCCCCGCGTCCATGCCCCCGTCGACGCCGCCGAGCGATTCCGCTCTGCCGAGCTCGGCGAACCGCTCGAGCAGCGGCCGGTAGAACAGCTTCTCGTGGAGACGGCGCACGTAGCCCTGCACGCGCTGGTACTCGCGGTCGAACTGCTCGAGGGCCGTCGAGGCGCGCAGGTCGCGGAACCCCACGGCGCGCGCGACGCGGTAGCGCTCGTCGTTCCGTCTTGGCACCGTGTGGGTGCGGCGCAGGCGCAGCAGCTGCAGGCGGTGCTCGACGGTGCGCAGGAACTGGTAGGCGTCGTCGAACAGCTGAGCGTCGCCGTCGTCGACGTAGCCACCCTCAGCCAGCGCGGACAGCGCCTCGAGCGTGTTCGACGAGCGCAGCGCCGGGTCGTGCCGACCGTGGACCAGCTGGAGCAGCTGAACGGCGAACTCGATGTCCCGCAACCCCCCGGGAGCCAGCTTCAGCTGGCGCGGCCCGGCCTTGCGGACAGCGGCGGACCGCTCGACGTGGCCCTTCATCCGCTGGATCTCGGCGACGCTGCCAGCCGGCAGGCGGTCCGGCCACACGAAGGCGCCCGCCAGCTCGGCGAACGCCAGCCCGACCTCGGCGTCGCCGGCGACTGGGCGGGCTTTCAGCAGCGCCTGGAACTCCCAGGTCTTGGCCCAGCGGTCGTAGTAGGTGCGGTACGCCTCCACCGTCCGCACGAGCGGACCGTCGCGGCCCTCCGGACGCAGACTCACGTCCAACTCGTAGCAGCGACCGTCCGGAGTGACCTCGCCGAGCAGCCGGAGGAACCGCTCCGCCACGCGTGTGGCGTGCGCGGCGTCGCCGTCGGCCACGAACATCACGTCGACGTCGGACACGTAGTTGAGCTCCCGTCCGCCGAGCTTGCCCATGCCGATCACGGCGACGCGGACGCCGTCCTCCGCCACATGGTCAGCGGCGGCGGCCAGCAGCCCCTCGGCCAGGGCCGCCAGCTCGCGGCCGACGGCCGGGGTGTCGGCAAGCCCGAGGAGGTCACGCGCGGCGACACGCAGCAGCCCTCGGCGCTGCGCAGTGGTGAGCGCTCTGGCGGGCTCGTCTGTCGCGGCGGCCAGCTCCCGTGCGGCGATCGCCCGCACCTGCGCCACGTCGAACGGGGCGAGGTCGCCGGTGACCACATCCAGCGCGTCGGGGCTGCGCGCGAGCAGGTCGCCGAGTGCGTCGCTCGCGCCGGCGACGGTCGCGAGCCGCGTGATGGTCCGGTCGCTGGAGGCGAGGCGGGCCCAGGCGTCCGGCTGGAGCTCCGCCGCGCGGGCCAGCGCGGTGACGGCGTGGTCCGCCGTGGGGCTCGCGGCGATCGCGGCGGCCAGCTGCGTGGCTTCCGGCCGCGGGCCGTCGTCTCCCCACACGCCGAGGATGCGCAGCGCGGGTGCGGCCGCCTCCCCGCCGAGCCGCCGTCCCAGCTCGGCCGGGGTCCCGCGGGCCGCGGGCGCCGCGGGCGTGCTGGTCTCGGTGCTGGTCGGCTCGCGGTGCTCGGTATCAGCCATCAGCGGGAGCGATCACAGCATCGGCAGGTAGCGCTCGACCTCGAAGGGGGTGACCTGGGCGCGGTACT
>JACDBB010000194.1 GCA_013695145.1 Euzebyales bacterium | reverse complement strand
GGACACTTCGTACCAAGCGTTCGTACGAAGTGTCCGCGCCGCATGACGCTGACGCCGGCGCCGCGATGAACGCCGAGCGCATCAGACCGCGAGCGCCACGAACGCGTCGGCGAGCCGGTCCGCCCTGGCGGCAGCTCGGTCGCGGGCGGACGGCACGTCGTCGTCGGTGACGGGCTCGACCGCCTCGACGTAGAACTTCAGCAGCGGTTCGGTGCCGCTCGGTCGCACCTGCAGCCGCGAGCCGTCTGCCAGCTCGAGGCCGTACAGCTCGGTGGGCGGGGTGCCGAGCGTGGTGACCTCGCCCTCCGCGGTGACCCTGGTCTGCGCCGCGCGGTCCTCGCGGGCGACGACCGCGAGGCCCTCCACCTCGGTCGGGGGGTCCTCACGCAGGCGGGCCAGCGCGCGGGCGACGACCACGTCACCGTCCGGCCCGTCGAGCCGCACCGACCGACCCAGCGTGTGGTGCACTCCGTGGCGGAGCGCCAGCTCGTCGAGCGCCGCGAGAACTGACGATCCCGCCGCCTTGCGCACGGCCGCGAGCTCGGCGAACACCAGCGCCGCCGACATGCCATCCTTGTCGCGGACAGCCGCCCCGCACATCGCACCGAGGGCCTGCTCGTAGCCGAGCACCATCCGCCCTCCCGTCCTCTCGGCCTCGGCGGCCGCCGCGGCGAGCCACTTGAAGCCGGTCAGCGTCTCGGCATACCGGACGCCGTGGTGAAGGGCGATGCGCGACAGCAGACGCGAGGACACCACGGTGGTCGCGACGAGAGCGCCGGCGTCCCCGGCGTCGCCGGACTCCAGCAGGTAGTCGCCCAGCAGGCAGCCGACCTGGTCCCCGTTGAGCGCCCGCCAACCGCTGTCGGAGCTGGCGTCCGTGACCGCCACCGCGATGCGGTCGCCGTCAGGGTCGTTGGCCAGGACGAGGTCCGCGCCGATCTCGCGCGCCAGGTCCAGGGCGAGGTCGAGCGCCCCGGGCTCCTCGGGATTGGGGAACGTCACCGTCGGGAAGTCCGGGTCGGGCTCTCCCTGGGCCGCCACGACGTGCACGTCGCCGAAACCGGCGCGGGACAGCAGCTCGAGCATGGTGTCACGGGCGACCCCGTGCAGTGGGGTGTAGACGATCCGCAGATCGCGGGCCTGCGGTTGACGGGTGAGCGCCAGGCAGGTCTGCAGGTATGCCTCGGTGACCGCCCCCTCGACGACCTCCACCGCGTCGGCGGCGACGGGCAGGCCGGACACGCTGGGGACGCTCGCGGCGGCCTCGGCGATCTCCGCGTCCAGCGGGGTGACGATCTGCCCGCCGCCGGACCAGTAGACCTTGTAGCCGTTGTCGGCTGGCGGGTTGTGGCTCGCCGTGACCTGGACACCGGCCGCGGCGTCGAGGTGGCGAACCGCGAAGGAGACCAGGGGTGTGGGCACATGGCCGTCGAACCGCCGCACACGCAGTCCCGCGCCGGCGAGCACCGCGCCGACGTCGGAGAGGAAGGCCACCGAGCCATGGCGAGCGTCGCGACCGATCACCACGCCGCGCTCGGCGGCGCCGTCCTCCTGCAGCAGACGGGCGGCGAGCCCCGCGGTGATCCGCCGCACGACCGCCCGGTTCATGCGGGCTGGGCCGGCGCCCATCGGGCCGCGGATACCGGCCGTGCCGAAGGCGAGCGGCGAACAGAAGCGGGCGGCGAGCTCAGCGGTCTCGCCCGCGTCGAGCAGCACCGTGAGCTCCGCCCGGGTCTCGGGGTCCGGATCGTCGGCAATCCAGGCGCGTGCCTTGGCCTGTAGGGCGCTGGGTGCGGTGTTCACGGCGGCGCAGGATAGCCGCTGGCCGGGCTCAGCATCCCCAGGGCGGGGCCCGCCACCCCGGGGATTGTGAGAGTCGCCCTCGCGAGCGCGGGCGCGTTCACGGCTCATGCCCGCCGCCGGTGAGCGCCACCAGGCGCTCGACGTCGTCGCAGTCGGCGGGCACGACCGGCGGAGCCGGCAGGTCGGGCGGCGGTGGGTACTTGTGACCGACGCCGGTGTCGAAGGCCACCACCTGCTCGTCGGGTGCGATCCAGCCACGAGCGACGAGGTCGGCGATGGCGGCGAGGACCGCGCCGCTCTCCGGTGACACATAGCCCGCGCCGAGGCGACCGGCGAGGCGCTGGTGGGCGTCGATTTCGGCCTCTCCGACGGCGACCGCGGTGCCGCCTGATGCCCGCAGCGCCCGCAGGATCAGCGCGTCGCCGACCGCGCTGGGGACGCGGATACCGCCGGCGCGCGTCGCCGCGCCCTCCCACGGCTCGGCATGGTCTGCGCCCGCCGCGAACGCGCGCACGATCGGCGCGCAGCCCTCGGCCTGGACCGCGACCATCCGCGGACGCGCCGACCCGATGAGCCCCATGGTCTCGAGCTCGGCGAACGCCTTCCACATGCCGACCAGGCCCGTTCCTCCGCCGGTCGGGTACACGACCACGTCGGGCAGCTTCCATCCGAGATCCTCGGCCAGCTCCAGGCCCATCGTCTTCTTGCCCTCGACGCGGTACGGCTCGGCCAGCGTCGACACGTCGAACGCGCCGGTCTCGGCGGCGACGAGCCGCGACAGCCGCCCGCAGTCGCTGATCAAGCCCTCGACCAGGACGACGCGAGCGCCGCACACCAGGGCCTCCTCGCGGTTGGCCGCCGGCGCGTCGACCGGCATCAGCACCGTGACCGGCAGGCCGGCGGCGGCACCGTAGGCGGCCAGCGCTCCGCCGGCGTTGCCCGCCGAGGGGGCGATGAAGGACCCCGCGCCGAGCTCGGCTGCCCGTGACACCGCCGCCGCCATGCCGCGCGCCTTGAACGAGCCCGTCGGGTTCAGTCCCTCGCACTTGATCAGCAGCCGGTCGAGACCCAGCGCACGGCCAAGGCGCACGGCGGGCAGGAGCGGCGTGGAGCCCTCGCCGAGGTGCACGATGTGCACCGGATCGCGAACCGGGAGCAGCTCGCCCCAGCGCCACATGCCGCCGGTGCGACGCGCCGCGAGTCGCCGCGGCGTGATGGTACGGGCGGCAGCGGTGAGGTCGTAGCGGGCCAGCAGCGGCCGCCCGTCGACGGGATCGAGACGGGCCAGACGGTCGGCGGGGTAGGTCTGCCCTGAGGCGGACCCCTCGAGGTGCGCGAGCGCCGAGGACGGTGGGGGGCGGCTGTCGGCCACGGGACCTCCCGGGTTGGGGCACGAGGAGACACCGTACCGCCGGTCGACGCGCCCGCGGGTGGTCCGTCCGAGCGACCATAATGGCGCTGACAGAGGAGCACCGATGCCCGACCCGCACGTCGCCGAGCCGCGGCGCGAGTACGACAGCGGCCGCCTCGAGCCCGCTGATCTCACCGGAGATCCGCTCGTTCAGCTCCAACTGTGGCTCAGCGACGCCGTCGCGTCCGGCGCGATCGAGCCCTACGCCATGACCGTCGCGACGGCGGGCGCGGACGGGCGTCCCTCCGCCCGCACGGTGCTGCTGCGCGGTGTCGACACCGGCCTGGTCTTCTTCACGAACCGCCATTCGCGCAAGGGGCGGGAACTGGCCGCCAACCCGCAGGCCGCCGTGGTCCTGGTGTGGCCGCTGCTCGAACGCCAGGTGACCGCCCGCGGCCGGGTCGAGGCCACCGACGACGCCGCCTCGGACGACTACTTCGCAGCCCGGCCAAGGGGCAGCCAGTTGGCGGCCTGGCTGTCCCCGCAGTCTGACGTGATCGCTGACCGCGCCGAGCTGGAGCAACGGAAATCCGCGGTGGACGCCCGCTTCGCGTCCGCTTCCGAGGTGCCGCGACCATCGCACTGGGGCGGCTACCGGCTGGTGCCTGACGAGGTCGAGTTCTGGCAGGGGCGGAGGCATCGACTCCACGACCGCCTCCGCTATCGCCGCCCCGAGGGCGGCTGGATCATCGAGCGCCTGGCACCCTGACGCTGTCAGCACTCCATGACGGTCCGTTCACCACCACGGTGACGATCACCCGCCAGTCGCGACGACCAGTCCGAGCGCGGTCGCCAGCTATCCGGCCATGGTGACCGCCTGAGCCGGGTCGATCACCGCGCCGGCCAGCGAATCGAGGCCCTTGATGCCGTCGAGCCGCGCGCCGCGCAGGTCGCAGCCGGAGATCCGCGGGCGTCGGCCAGCCGCGGCCGTCGAGGCGGCGGGACGGCGGGTTGGTCGCGGACGGTATGACGGGCAACGGTAGCCGACCCGCCCAGACGATGTTTGTATCGGCTGCATACACGCGTTAGCCTTGCCTAATGCTGATCCACGCTTTGGCTATCCCTGGGCGGCGCGTGAGCGCGGCGATCGTGGCCGGGATGCTCGCAGCCGTGACCGCAGCTTGCGGCGCGACGTCCCGCGCGGACACCGAGCGGCTGGACGTCGTCACGTCGATGAGCGTGCTCGCCGACTTCGCGGAGAACGTGGCCGGTGAGCACGCCGACGTCACCTCGCTGGTGCCCGTCGGCGGTGACCCGCACGTCTACGAGCCGGTCCCGTCCGACTCGCGCCGCATCACCGATGCGGACGTCGTGCTCCACAACGGACTCGGGTTGGAGCCCTGGTTCGCGTCGCTGGTATCCGGGAGTGGTCGCGAGGCCGTCGCGGTCGCGGACGCGCTGCCCACCGGAGCGGTCGACGGCGACGGCAAGCCCGACCCGCACCTGTGGATGGTCCCTCCCAGGGCCGCCGCCTACGTCGAGGTCATCGCGGACGCGCTGGCCGCCGCCGACCCCGACCACGCCGACGACTACGCGCGCAACGCAGGGACCTACAGGGCCGAGCTCGACGACCTCGACGCCGAGGTGGCCGCGACCCTGGCCACGATCCCGCCGCAGAACCGCACCCTGGTCACCAGCCACGACGCCTACAGCTACTTCGCCGACCACTACGGCCTGGAGGTGGTGGGCACGGTCGTGGGGTTCACCACCGAGGAGGAGCCCAGCGCCGGCACGGTCAGCCGCCTGGTCGACCAGATCAGGGTGCACAGCGTGCCGACGATCTTCGTGGAGACCACGGTGAACCCCGACGTCATCGAGCGCATCGCCCGCGACGCGGGTGTGGCGGTGGGCCGGCCGCTGTACGGCGACTCGCTCGGGGAGGAGGGCTCGGGAGCCGACACCTACGCGGGGATGCTGCGTGCCAACGCCCAGGCCCTGGCCGAGGGACTGGGAGGATGACAGCGCTCGCGGTGCGCGGGCTGACCGTGTCCTACCGCGGGCGCGCGGCGCTGCGCGGCGCGAGCGTGACCGTGGCGGCCGGTGAGCGCCTCGGCGTCGTCGGCCCCAACGGCGCAGGCAAGTCGACGCTGTTGCGGGCGGTCGTCGGTCTGGTGCGACCCGACGCCGGCGATGTCGAGGTCGAGGGCCTGCCCGCCGGCAGGGCGCGGCGGCGCGTCGCCTACCTGCCGCAGCGCCAGCAGGTCGACTGGGACTACCCCGCCCAGGTGCGCGACATCGTGGCCATGGGCCGCTACCCCCACCGCGGCCCGCTCGGTCGCCTGCGCCCAGCCGACCGCCGCGCGGTGGGCGCAGCGCTCGAACGGGTGGGATTGTCGGAGCTGCGAACCGCGCGCATCGGGGAGCTGTCGGGCGGACAGCAGCAGCGCACGTTCCTGGCGCGCGCGTTCGCACAGGAGGCGTCCGTGCTCCTCCTCGACGAGCCCTATGTCGGCATCGACGCGGTCACCTCGAAACTGATCGACCGCTGGCTCGCCGAGGCCGCGGCCGAGGGCGCGGCCGTCGTCGTCGTCGACCACGAGCTGGCCGGCGTCCGCGAGCGCTACGACCGGGTGCTCGTGCTCAACCGCCAGGTCGTGACCGTGGCCGCGCCCGACCACGCGCTGTCCGACGACGTCCTCGGGGCCGCGTACGGGCGCGGCGCGGTGCTGTCCACGGGCGGCAGGCCGTGAGCGAGATCGTCGAGCTGGTCATCGGACCCGTGGCCCAGTACGCGTTCATGCGCGTCGGGCTGGCCGCGGCGGTCGTCGTCGGGGTCACCTCCGCCGTGCTGTCGTGCCTGCTCGTCGTCCGCGGTCAGGCGCTGCTCGGCGACGCGATCAGCCACGCGGTGCTGCTCGGGGTGGTTCTCGGCTACCTCGTCGGCGGTCCGCTGGGGATCCTGTGGGGCGCCATGGCGGTGGCGGTGGCGACGGGCGCAGCCATCTCCTACGTCGCGCGGCACGCGCCGATCCGCTCGGACGCGGCCATGGGGATCCTGTTCACGTTCACGTTCGCGCTAGGCCTGGCGATCGTCTCGGTGGCGCGACCACGCGGGATCGACCTGTTCCACGTGCTGTTCGGCAACGTGCTCGGCGTCACGGGGGCCGATCTGGCCCTGACCGCCGTCACCGGCGGGGTCGTGGTCGCGGTGGTGCTGGTCGGCTTCCGGGCGTTCCACCTGTGGAGCTTCGACCCGCAGCTCGCCAAGGCGATGGGCATGCGCACCGGCGTCATGGAGTACGTGTTCGTGGCCCTGCTGTCCGCGGCGATCGTCGCCTCGCTGCAGACCGTCGGCATCGTGCTGGTCGTCGCCATGCTGGTGACCCCGGGTGCGACGGCAGCGCTGCTCACCTCCCGCCTGTCGACGATGATGGCGGTGGCGGCCGTCGTCGGGCTCATCTCGGGCGTCGCCGGCTTGTACGGCTCGTTCTACCTCGACGTCGCGTCCGGGCCGGCGATCGTGATCGTGGCCAGCGCGTGCTTCGCCGCGGCGTTCTTCCTGGCGCCCCGGCGCGGGGTCCTGGCCGGCCACCTGGCCAGGCGGGGGGCGCGCGATCGCGCGGTCACCGAGGATCTGCTGAAGGCGCTGGCCGGCCCCGACGGCGCAGGCGGATCCCGAGCCGTCGACGCCATGGCGGAGGAGGTCCGCCTGGCGCCGTCCCGACTGCGCGCGCGCCTGCGCGCGCTGGCGCGCCAGGGGGCCGTGCGCCTCGACACAGACGCGGTCGCGCTCACCGAGCGCGGGCGGGAGCAGGCGCTGAAGCTCGTGCGGGCGCACCGGCTGCTGGAGCGCTACCTCCACGAGGGTGAGGGCGTGCCACTGGAGCGGCTGCACGGTCTGGCCGACGG
>JACDBB010000184.1 GCA_013695145.1 Euzebyales bacterium | reverse complement strand
GCCCTGGCAGGTAGCCCGGCGTCGCGGCGACGCCCGTGATCGCGAACCGGTCGCGAGCCCCGCCCGAGTAGCCGCGGAAGCCCTCTGGGTCGAGCACGCCGAGGTCGACCACGGCCAGCGACGCATCGTAGTCGAGGTGGACCGCCACGCCGGCCGCCCCTGGTGGCACGTCGAAGCTGACGTAGCGGTACCGCCGAGCCTGCCGGTCCTCTGACGTCCAGTGCTGGCGGTGCGTGCGCGGCATCGAGCAGCGCGCTACTGGCGGGCGGCGGCGACGCGCGGGGCGTCGGCGTCGACCGCCTCGTCCCCCTCGACCCGCGGCGAGCCGACCAGTCCCCCGTCGTCGCGGCGGTACAGCAGGCAGTTGGCCTCGTCGAACGTGACCCACACGCGCGTGCCGTTGGGCGCCGCCTCGGCGGCGACCGCGCGCATCTGCAGTCCCGAGCCTTCCACGGTGAGGAGGTAGGAGTTGCCGAGCAGCTCCGCGACGGCGACCTGGCCCTCGAGCGCGTTGTCCACCGGCTCGTCGTGCAGCGTCGCGAACTCCGGCCTGCTGCCGAACACGACCCGATCGCCGCTGGTGACGTGCTCGGCGGAGTCGGGTGGCAGCGACAGGCGGGACCCGGCGATGTCGAGCGCCCCATCCACGACCTCGGCGTCGAGCAGGTTCATCGGCATGGAGCCGATGAAGCTCGCCACGAACAGCGAGTTCGGCCGGCGGTAGACCTCCTCGGGCGTGGCGAGCTGGCGCACCCTGCCGCGCTGCATGACCGCCATCCGGTCGGCCAGCGCGAGCGCCTCGGACTGGTCGTGGGTGACGTACACCGTCGTGACCCCGATCTCGGCCTGCAGGCGCTTGAGGAACGTGCGGGCCTCGACGCGCAGCTGGGCGTCGAGGTTGGACAGCGGCTCGTCGAACAGGAACAGCCGCGGCTGGTAGGCGATCGCGCGCGCGACCGCCACCCGCTGCTGCTGACCGCCCGACAGCTGGCCGGGGCGGCGCTCCAACAGCTCGCCCAGCTGCAGGTTGCCGGCCGCGTCGGCGGCCATGCCCCGCCGCTCGTCCTTGTTGACCTTCCGGACCTTCAGGGGGTAGGCGATGTTGTCCTGCACGGTCATGTGCGGGTAGAGCGCGTAGTCCTGGAACACCATGCCGATGTCGCGGTCGCCCGGCGGCAGGCGCGTCACGTCCACGTCGTCGATGATCACCTGACCGGTCGTCGCGGCCTCCAGGCCGGCGATCGTGCGCAGCAGCGTGGTCTTGCCGCAGCCGGACGGTCCGAGCAGTGCGAAGAACTCCCCGTCCGCGATCTCGAGGTCGAGCGCGTCGACCGCGGTCACGCCACCCGGGTAGCGCTTGGTCAGCGAACGGAGCGTCACACGGGCCATCAGCGCTTGATCCCTCCGTAGAAGCGGAACCCGTACCGGCGGTTCACGAACAGGTACATCACCACCACGGGAACGGAGTACAGGAACGAGTACGCCGAGATCAGCGGCAGGTTCGCCTGGCCGCCCTCGGTGTAGAAGTTGAACATCACCACGGCGGCGGGCGCCAGCTCCGGGTCGCGCAGCAGGATGAACGGGATGAGGAAGTCGCCCCACACCTGCACGACGGTCCAGACGGCGATGACCGCCAGGCCGGGCCGCACGACCGGCACGACGATGTCGCGCAGCGTCTGCAAGGCGCTCGCGCCCGCGACGCGCGCGGACTCCTCGTAGCTGGCGGGTGTTGAGTCCATGAAGTCCTTGAGGATGAAGATGCCCGCCGGCATCAGTCCGCCCGCGAGGACGAGAACCACGCCGGTGTGGGTGTTGATCAGCCCGATCTCGAAGATGAGCAGGAACAGCGGCACCATCGCCGCGGTGCCGCTGACCACGGCCGAGAACAGCAGCAGCACGTACAGGAGGATGTCGCGGCCGGGCAGGTGGACCCGGGACAGGGCGTAGGCGCACAGCGCCGCCGCGGTGACCACCAGCACCATCGTGGCGAGCGCGAGGATCAGCGAGTTGCGCAGCGACGGCAGGACGAACGGGTTCTCGAACACCCGCACGAAGTTGTCGAAGGTGAAGTCCGGCACGCCCGCCGCCAGCGTGGGTGTGCGGTCGAACGGCGCAGCCAGCAGCCACAGCATCGGCAGCGCGAAGAAGACCCCGAGCAGCAGCACCATCACGTAGAAGCCGATGCGGGTCAGGACCGACTTGACGACACGCCGGCTGTTGCCGGGGGCGACGGCGGCTCCAGCGGCGGTCATGCCGCGCGCTCGGAGAGCACATGGATGTACACGAGCGCGATGGCGAGGTTGATCACGAGCATGATCGCGCCGATCGCCGCGCCGAACCCGAGCTCGCCCTGGCTGATGGCCACCCGGTAGATGTAGATCGGCAGGACCTCGGTCTGGAAGTTGGGTCCGCCTCTGGTGAGCAGGAACGGGGTGAACAGGTTGAAGGTCCACAGGCTCACCAGCAGCAGGGCAGTGAGGATGTGACCGCGGATCGTCGGCAGGACGATGTCGACCAGCTGGCGCCACGCGCCCGCGCCGGCCAGCCGGGCGGTCTCCAGGTGGGACGGTGGCACGGTGTTCAGCGCGGCGCCGAACAGCAGCATCGCGAAGGCCGTGCCCCGCCAGATGTTGAACACGATGATCGACAGCATCGGGTAGGTGAGCAGCCACTCGATCCCGACGCCGCCTGGCAGCAGGGCGTTGAGCGTGCCCGACTCCCCGTCGAGCATGGCGATCCACAGGAAGGCCACGACGGAGCCGGGGATGATCCAGGCGAAGATCACGAGCACCTCGAGGGCCTGGCGTCCCCAGCCGTGCCAGTTGCGGAACAGCCAGGCCAGCCCGAGCCCGAGGACGGTCTGACCGATCACCGCCGAGCCCAGCACGAAGATGGCGGTGACCCACAGCGCGTTGAGGAACGAGGGATCCGACAGCGCCTGGGTGACGTTGTCGAGCCCGACGACCTGCGGCTCGGCTGCGGCCAGCCCGGTCAGGCGCAGGTTGGTGATCCCGAGGTACAGCGTCCACAGTGCCGGGAAGATCAGGAAGACCCCGACGATCCCGACGGCGGGCGCGACGAACGACGCGGCGCCCTTGACGCCGAGGACCTCCGCGGGTGAGCGTTGGGACCCGGCGTCCTCCCTTGCGCGGCCCTTGCCGCCGGGCGCCGGCGGCGCGTCGACGGCCGGGCTGCGGACCGGAGAGGGGCTCATGGTGTGGGGCTCATGTTGTGGCGCCGCCGCTGGAGGCCCCCTCAGCCGGTCTCGCTGCGGATGTTCTCCTCACCGACGATGCCCTGGAGGTCGGCCTCGAACGCCTGGGCCGCCTCCTCCACGCTGTTGCGACCGGCGACGAGGTTCTCCACCATCCGCTGGATCGCCTCGGACACCTGCGGGTACTCCTCGAAGCCGGGCCGGTACCAGGTGATCGGCAGGGTCTCCTCGGCGATGAACGTCAGCATCGGGTCGTCGGCGATGCCCGTGGCGTTGACGTCCTCCCGTGCGGTGACCCGCGGCTCCCGCTCGACGAACTCGGTCAGGGCCTCCTCGGAGCCGAGGAAGGACAGGAACTCCCAGGCCTCCTGCGGGTGCTCGGTGCCGGGGTTCAGCACCCGTCCGGTGCCGCCGGAGGCGCTCACGAAGTCCTGCCCGCGGATGCCGGCGCCCGGCTCCATGGCCGGGATCTTCGCCCAGCCGACTACCTCATCACGGTTCTCCACGGGGAACAGCGCCTCGGGGGCGATGACGCCGCGCCACAGGTAGTCGCTCTCGATCAGCATCGCGATCCCGCCCTCGCTGAACTCCTGGAAGCTGCGGTCGCGGCCGTCGGCCCGCACCTGCAGCTCGGCGTCGCCCAGGCCCTCCGAGTACACCTCGTCGTAGAACTCCAGCGCCTGGCGCAGCTGGGGCGTGTCGCCGATCCAGGCCTCGCCGTCGTGCAGCTGCGCGCCCGTGCCGAGCAGGATCGGCATGAACCCCTGGAGGGTCGTGGCCTCGCCCATCGACGTGCCGGCGTTGACCTGCAGCGGCGTGACGTCGGGCAGCTCCTCGGCGATCGTGCGGGCGGCCTCGAGGATGTCCTCCCAGCTCTCCGGCTGGAAGTCCTCGCCCAACCCGGCCTCGGCGAGCACGTCGGAGCGGTAGAACAGCACGCGGCCGTCGGTGCCGAGGGGGAGTCCGTAGCGCTCACCCTCGAGCTCGAGGCTGCCGGCGACCGCCTCGGGAATCTGCTCCCAGCCCTCCCAGTCGTCCACCTCGGGGCCGACCAGCTCGGTCAGCGGCTGGAGGTAGCCGGCGGCCACGAACTCACTCAGCCAGAACGAGTCGAAGCCGATGACGTCGGGGCCTTCGCCGACCGACAGGTCGAGGGCCAGCCGTGACTTGTAGTCCTCGTCCTCGATGCCGCTCTCGGTGAACTCGACCGTGACGTCGCGCCCGTCGGCCGCCATCTGCTCGGTGAACGTGGGGATGGCGTAGTCGATGAGGTAGTCGGCCATGATGGCGTTCTTGCCGCCGCGCACCGCGTTCTCGGCGATCGAGATGGTCACGGGCTCCCCGGTGGGCTCCGCGGCAGCCTCCGTCTCGTCCTCGTCGTCGGGGGTCGCCTCGCCCTCCTCGGTGCCGGCCCCGACGTCTTCAGGCGTCGCGTCGCCGTCCTCGGTGGCGGCCTCGCCGCTGGTGTCGTCGCCAGCGCAGGCGGCCGCGACCATGAGCAACACGAATAGAAGGGACAACCAGCGGAGGCGCAGGACGCGTCGGCTCATCTGAGGAACTCCTCGTAGTTGATGGTCAAGCCGTCGAGGGAGGTCGTTCGGCGCGGCGGGTCGCCGCCCTACCGCGGTCGTACGCGACGCTAACAGCGGCGGCGTCCCCTCGTCAATGGAACGCTCCAACCTTTTCCGAGAGGCGCGCGTCTCGGCGAGCTGAGCGGCGCGTCATTACGCTGAGGGCACCGTGAACCTCGCCCGTCCCGCGCTCGTCGGTGGACCGCTTGGCCCGTGCCGGGGCGTTGGCCGTGCCGTGACCGCCCTGTACGCCGATCTCACCCAGGAGTCGACGACCTTTGACGCCGACGTCACCGGCTGACGTGCGCACGCCGACGCTGAACCCCCGCTGGGTGGCCGCACTCCATCCGATGACGGCCGGACGACCCTTCGGTGGTTGGTCTGAGCGACCGTCACTCAGACGCACCACCGGGTGGCTGGCTCCCGCGGTGGTGGGCGCGATGCTGGTCTCGTGCGGGACCGCGGCCGGCGAGCCGGTCGCCACTGACCGCTGCGGCGCGCCGGAGAACCCGCCCGTGCAGGGCGGCAGCCATCTGCTCGGCGACAACGAGCCGCCCGTGCCGTGGAACTCGGTGCCGCCCACCTCCGGCTGGCACGCCTCGGGCGCGTTCGACATTGGCGTCCACGGCGCCGATGACCCCCTCACGGAGGCCGGGCAGGTCAGCGTGCTCGAGGTCGGCGGGGTCGTCGTCACCTACCGCGACCTGCCCGCCGCCGACCTGCACGCCCTGACGCGAATCGCCGGCGCCCACGACGGGCGGGTCGCGCTGACCCCCTACGACCGGCTCGACACCGGCGAGGTCGCGTTCACCGCCTGGGGTGTCAAGCAGGCGTGCGACGGCGTGGACCTCGAAGCGCTGGACGCGTTCGTCGCCACCTACGCCGAGGACGACCCCGACACCCCTGGCGCCCATTGAGACCAACTGTCGATCTCGCAGCGGACGACGCCACCGGGGGCCAGGAAGCGCTTATCGGGTGGCGTCCGGGCGGCCCCACGCGAACCAGCGGCCGTCGCGCCGCTCGACACTCACCGGCAGGCCGAAGCACAGCGCGAGCAGGTCCTCGCTGAGCACGTCGGCGATCGGTCCCGCGGCCGTCACCCGGCCGGCGCGCATCAGCGCGGCATGGGTGAAGCCCGGTGGGATCTCCTCGAGGTGGTGGGTGACGAACACCACCGTGCGGTTGCCCGGCAGGGGTGCGGCCAGCTGCGCCACCAGCTGCTCGCGCCCGCCCAGGTCGAGCCCAGCAGTCGGCTCGTCGAGGAGCAGGAGCTCCGGGTCGGCCATCAGGGTCCGCGCCAGCTGGACGCGCTGGCGCTCGCCTTCGGACAACAGGTCGATGCGCTGGTCGGCGCGGTCGGACAGCCCGGCGACAGTCAGCAGCTCCGTGGCGCGCTGGAGGGCGGCCTCGCCGTGTCCGCGCCGGCTGGGCGCGAGCGTGGCGTCGCCGCCTGACGCGACCGCACCCAGCGCCGTGAGCTCGGGACGCAGCAGCCGCGCGAGGGTGGCGCTGGCGTAGCCGATCCGGGGGCGCAGGTCCCACACGTTCACCCGCCCCAGACGGTGACCGAGCACCGACGCCACCCCGCGCGACGGCAGCTCGTAGGTGCTGGCGATGCGCAGCAGCGACGTCTTGCCCGCCCCGTTGGCCCCGAGCACCGCCCAGCGCTCGCCCGCGCCGACGCGCAGGTCGACCGCGTCCAGGATCGTCCTGCCGCGCCTGATCAGCGAGACCTGCTCGAACACCAGCGGCCGGGTGGCAGCCGTCACGCCGCCACCACCGCGAAGCCCAACACCGCGGCGACCAGCCCGGCGATGACGCTGCCTGCCACCAGTGCCGCTGCACCGGCACGTCGTCCCGCGGCGGCGGTTTGAAGCGCCTCCACGGTCCAGCCGGAGAACGTCGTGAACGCGCCGAGGAACCCCGTGCCCGCCGTCGCTGGCAGGTCGAGCGGCACGCCGCCCCGGAACAGCGCACCGAGCACCGACCCGGCGCCGAGGCAGCCCAGCACGTTGACGACGGCGACCGCCCACGGCCCGCCAGCGCGCCGCCGGACGGCGCTGTCGACGAGCACGCGGCACACCGCCCCGAGGGCCCCCGCTATCGCGACGCCGATCATCCAGCGGGCTCCGAGATCGTCCGGCCGGCATGCACGCCGAGCGCGGCGACCGCGAGTCCGCAGGCGATGCTCACGGCCAGGTAGGCGGCTGCCCGACCTGTTCGGCCGGAGATGACCAGCTCCATGGCTTCGGCGATGATCGTGGAGAACGTGGTGAGCGCACCGAGCAGCCCTGCGGACAACGCCGTTCGTGGGATGGCGCCGCGAGGCCTGCCGGAACCGACCACAGCCCCCAGCGCGAACGTCCCGAGGAGGTTGACCGCCAGTGTCGCCAGGGGCCATCCGCCCGGCGGCTGTGCCCACCGCACGACCGAGCCGGCCCGCAGCAACGTGCCGAGGGCGCCACCTGCGGCCACAGCGAGCAGCAGTCGCCAGCCGAGCCTAGGCGGGATCGCCGCTCACCGGCTTCCGGCGCGCAGCGGTGCCATGGTGAGCGTGGACAGCTCCAGGAGCAACGCCTCCAGAGCGAGGCCGACCTGGAGGTTGCGCTCGAGCTCCGCGCGCGTGGCGAGCACCAGATCGACCGCCCGCAGGATCCCGGCGGCGCCCAACGCCCGGGCGTCCGCGCGCAGCGCGTCCACCGCATCGGCGTGCAGCGCGTCTGCGGGATCGCCACCAGCGCCGACCAGGAGGCAGTCTCGATACCAGGAGAGCAGGTCGTCCAGAGCGGCCTGCACCACGAGCGTGCGGGCCTCACGCTCGCGGCGGGCGTTGCGCTCCTCGATCTGCTTGGCGATCCCACGCGGAAGCTCGTCGCCGTAGCTCTGCGCCAGGTCGGCCAGCTCAGCCCTGCCCTCGTCCTTGACGAGGGCCGTCCGGGCCTTGACCTCGTCGTCGATCGCCCGGGCGGCGCTCAGCGCGAACCCCTTCTCGGCGCGGAGACGCGCGGGGATGTCCCGGTGCGCCCGCAGGTAAGCGAGACCGCTGGACCGCGCCACGCTGCCCTTCGCGCCGACCTCGCCGGGGTCGGCCAGCCTGGCCAGCGCGGCCGGCGATCCCGCGGCGACGCGGACAGCCAGTGCCCGGTCGGCGGGATCGTCGAGGCCGAGCCGCAAGCCCTGCGCGTCGAGATCGGCAGGCGCCCAGGCCGCGAACATGAGGCTGCGGCACCGTGACAGGATCGTGTCCGGAAGCTCGTCGGGATCGGCGACGTCGAGGATCCACACCGTGCGTTCCGGCGGCTCCTCGAGCCCCTTGAGGAACGCGTTCGCGGCTGCCTCGTTCATGCGGTCGGCGTCGACGACGCGCAGGATCTTCCAGCTGCCCTCGGTGGTCGAGCGCGACGCCGTCACCAGCCATGTGCCGCGCACGTCGTCGACGCGATGAGTCGCGCCAGTCGGTGTGAACTCGGTGTAGGCGGCGAACGCGCCGCGGCGGCAGCGGTCGCACACGCTGCACCTGCCGCAGGGTTCACCGGGAGCGCGCGGCGCTGGACAGTTCAGCGCTGCGGCCAGCCCTCTGGCCGCGGCCTCCTGGCCGACGCCGGCAGGCCCGACGAACGCCCAGGCGTGCCCGACCTCTCCGCGCGCCACCGCGCCGCGCAGGGCCTCCGCCGCGTGCGCCTGCGCCGGGATGTCCCAGACCGATGCCGGATCGACTCCCGCCGCCATCAGCCCGCCGCCTGTGGTCGCCGCCGCTGCGTGGGCTCGTCGCGGTGGCCGGTCGGCAGCGGCAGCCACGCGTGCAGCTGGGAGCGCACCTGACGCGCAACGGTGCCGGCGTCCGCGGTGGCGTCGACGATGCAGAACCGCCCGCGGTCCTTCTTGGCGAGCTTCAGGAAGCCCTCGCCCACGCGCCGGTGAAAGCCGGCATCCTCGCGCTCGAGCCGGTCGGCGACCTCGCCGCGCTCCCAACCCTCGCCCCACTCGGCGTCGACCAGCCGGCGGGGACTCCTGCGGCGTGCGCGCTCGGCGATGCGGCGCAACCCCTCGTCGGGGTCGAGGTGGAGCAGGACCACGACATCAGGCAGCAGGCCGCCGATCGCCCAGCGGTTGATCTCGAACACGTCAGGCTCGCCGAGCTCCCGCCCGTACCCCTGGTAGGCCAGCGAGGAGTCCACGAAGCGGTCACAGATCACCACCGCACCGCGCGCCAGCGCCGGCTGGATGACCTTGCTGACGTGCTCCGCGCGGGCCGCGGCGTACAGCAGCGCCTCGGTCCTGGCGTCCATCGCGTCGCTGTTCGGATCCAGCAGGACACCGCGGATGCGCTCGGCGACGGGCGTGCCGCCGGGCTCACGGGTGACGACCACCTCCCGGCCCTCAGTCTCCAGCGTCTCGACCAGGCGGCGCACCTGCGTCGACTTGCCCGAGCCCTCGACACCTTCGAACGCGATGAACAGGCCGCCTGTGTCGGGCGCCGGCGAGGCGGGCAGCCGCACGGCGCGGTCCGGCTGCTCGCGCAGCGCCCTGTACATCCCGCGTCCGGCGATCGTGGCGCTGAACAGCGCGACGAGCCCCCCCAGGAGGATCACCAGACGCACCCCCGACATCTGGACCGTCGCGTTGCCGATCGTGATGGACCCCGCACCGACCACACCCGCGAGGAACGGGGCGATCCCCAGCGCCGCGAACATCGCGATGCGCGTGCCGGTGTAGAAGGTCGCGAACGTGCGCGCCCGGACGTCGTCGGGGGTGTAGGCGTGCAGCAGGGTGTAACCCACGACGAAGGACAAGCCGGCGGCCGCACCGAGCGCGAACCCGAACCCGAGCGTGACGGCCAGGTTCGGCAGCGTGGCCATCACAGCGGCGATGCCGCCTGTCGCGGCCAGCGCGATCGGGAAAATGCGCTCCTTGCGAATCCGCTTCACGACCAGCGGCACCGCAAGGATCCCGCCGACCAGGCCGACACCGACGAAGGCCATCAGCGTGAACCAGTCGGTGTCCGCCCCGCCCAGCGACGAACCGACGAACACGGGGCCGAGCGTGATGATGACCCCCGCACCGAAGAACACGCCGACGACACCGAGAATCAGCGAACGGATCAGCGGCAGCCGATGGATGAAGCGCAGGCCCTCCTTGAGCTCGGCGACCATTCCCGGCGAGTCGCCGGGCGCCGCGCGGCGGCCGTGCGCGGGCAGGACGAGCCGCGACAGCAGCAGCGCGCTGACGACGAACGTCACCGCGTTCACCAGCAGCGCCAGCACCGTGGCGTTGGCGCCCTCGATCCCGACGCCGCGCAGCGCGGCCGCGATCGGGATCATCGCGGTGGCGAACAGTGCTCCCATCGGGAGCGTGCCGTAGGTCACCAGCAGGTTGAGCTGGTTGGCCTGTGTGAGGTGGTCCTTGCGGACGATCACCGGCAGCGACGCGTCCTTGGCGGACAAAAACAGCAGCGACAGGGTCTCGATCACGAAGGTCAACGCGAACACGGCGACGATGTCGGTCGAGAACGCGACGGCGCTGAACAGCACGCCCCGCGCCAGGTTGGTGACCACCATCAGGCGCTTGCGGTCGTACCGGTCGGCGAGCACCCCCGCGACCGGCCCGACGATCAGGCTGGGGAGCAGGCGGGCCATCATGATCCCGCCAAGGGCGAACAGCGCCAACCGCGAGCCGCGCTCCGACAGCGAGGTCACCAGCACCTGCAGCGCGACCAGACCGGTCCAGTCGCCCAGCCCCGACCCCAGCGCGGAGAAGAACCACAGGCGGTAGTTGCGGCTCCGCAGCAGCGTCCGGTACGCCGACACCCGATGACCGCCGGACAGCATCGAGTCGACGTCGGCCGCGGAGCCTGGTTCGGCGCCCGGCGAGGAGGCGCGGTGCGGTGGATCGGCGGCCATCGCTCCCCCCTCCAGGGCTCGTCATCCGACCGACCGCGGTCTCAGCGCCAGTCTAGGTCCTGACCGCGGATTCGGTAGCGCGGACACTTCGTACCGAGGGTTCGTACGAAGTG
>JACDBB010000144.1 GCA_013695145.1 Euzebyales bacterium | reverse complement strand
AAGGCATACTGGAGGATCTGAGGCGGATCGGCGAGCGGACACAGGATCTCCGCAACGGTGCCGTGTTGGACCCTGCACCCACGCATATGTGGATCGCGATGAGCAACCTGCGGGCGGGACGCAGGCGCGCCGCGGCCAGGTCGTACGCGGCGGCGTGGAGGAGCGGTGACTGGCGGGGACTCCGTGGACTGGTGCGGGCCGCCGTCCCGATCCCGCCCCGTCCACCCGAGAGCAGGAGGCGCACCCGGGCGGTGCCTGCGGCGTCGCGGGAGCTGGCGGGGGTGCGGGACTGGCTTCGTCAGGTGAGCGGATGCCCGGATGGGCCGACTCAGTAGGTCGTTCTCGCGATGGCCCCTCGGCGTGGCGAGGACGACGGGACGACGTGCGAGCTTGTACCCGTGACCGACCGGGCATACCGTGGCCCGCCTTGGGACCAGCTTGACACCAGCTTGGCCGCGCACGCCGGAACGGGGGGTCGGTGAGCGCAGCGGATACGCGGCGAAAGGGCACCCCGCGATGGTGAGACACCCCGTCCCGCCCGTCGAGCCGGGACCACGACCCTTCTGGTCGGTGATGATTCCCACGTACAACGGGGAGCGGTATCTCGCGGACGCTCTCAACAGCGTCCTTGCGCAAGATCCAGGGCCGGCGGCGATGCAGGTCGAGGTCGTCGACGATCGCTCGACGCGCGGTGATCCCGAAGCGATCGTCCGTCGTGCGGGCGAGCGGGTCACCTTCTTCCGGCAGCCGTCCAACGTGGGCCACGCCGCGAACTTCAACACGTGTCTGCGTCGGGCGCGCGGGACCGTCGTTCACCTGCTCCATGACGACGACTGGGCGAGGGACGGCTTCTACAGGCGCCTCGAACCGCCCCTGCGTGACAACCCGGAAGTGGGTGCCGCGTTCAGCCGCTACCTGTACGCGGACGGGGAAGGACACTGGCGGACCCTGTCGCGGCTGGAACGGCGAACTCCGGGCGTTGTCGAGGACTGGCTGCCGAAGATCGCCTCGGGCCAGCGCCTCACGACGCCCTCGGTGGTGGTCCGGCGGTCCGTGTACGAGTTGCTCGGGGGGTTCGACGAGAGGATCACCGTCGGCGGCGAGGACTGGGAGATGTGGGTGCGGATCGCGACACGCTTTCCGGTGTGGTTCGAACCCGAACCGCTGGCCGTGTACCGGGTGAACCGTCCTGGGTCGTTGACGGGTAACGCGGCCAGCTCGGCGGCGCTCGCTCGCGACATGCTCCTGGCCACCGACATCGTGGCGGCCTACCTGCCCACCTATTTGACGGCCGGGCGAGCCGACACAGCCCTGCGGCGGGCGCGGGCGGAATACTCCCGCTGGGCGGTGGAGGCCGCACATCGGCACCTATTGCGCGGACAGCGCCGCGCCGCGTTCAACGCGGCCAGACTCGCCCTGTCAGGTGGTCCCAAGCCGCAGGTGATGGAGGCGATGCTCGAGACCCTCGCACGCTCCGCGGTGCACCGCCTGCGATCGCGGAGGCACTGACCTGGCGAGCGTCTCCTGTCGCTGAGGCGCCTCGGCGGGTTACAATCCTGGCGGCGCGCTGGGAGGACCGCGGCACCGCGAGGGCGGTCGGGCTCGGCAGGCCCCCAGTCGGCGGGCGACGCGGACGGGAGACCATGGGACCACGAGAGCGGGTTCGCTCGACGCTGGGTCTGACTCCAGCCCAGCGTCGTTCCACCACGACCACGTTCGGCCTGGTCGCCACCTGCGCGGCAGGCTTGCTGGCCTTGTACGTCTGGGGGCACATCGCGGGCGTGCCCCCCCCGCGTGTTCTGGGACGATCCCGCCGCGCTCACCGGCAAGCCCTGGTACCTGGGGGTTGTCACCGTCTCCGGGGTGGTTCTGTGGGGAGTGGCCGGAACCGTCGCTCTCATAGGTGCCGCGCTCGTGCGCGGTGACGGGAAGCAGCGACGTGCCCTGCGGATCCTGGGGCTCCTCAGCCTGTTCTTCATGGTCGATGACCAGGTCATGCTGCATGACCTCATCCTGCCACTGCTCGGCATCCCCGAAGGCGTCGTGCTGGTGGCGTACGCCGTGCTCGCCGGCATCGCCGCCACCCACTCGGTACCGCTCCTGCGACGCTGGCCGCATGCCACGGCTCTTGTTCTGGCTGGGGTGCTGATGGCCACATCGATCGGGCTCGACGCGGTCAGGCCGTCGTTCCCCGGTCGATCGAGCATGGAGGAGAGCACAAAGCTGCTGGGGATCGTCTGCCTGGCCCGGTTCGCCATCGCCACCGCCATCCGGGAGGGGTCGTCGGGGAGCCGGGGTCCCCGGGACGGGGGAGGAGCGGCCCCTGGCCTCCGAGGAACGCTGACACCGGACCCGTCAACGGGGCGGCGAGACCCCCTCGCAGCGTCCGCGGCGTCACGTCTGGGCGGCGTCCGACCAGCGCGCCAGTCGCCGGAACTCCTCGTTGCGACGGCCCAGCTCAACGAATGTCCCGATGTCGTCGATCCGACCGTCACGCATGAAAACGATCCGGTCGTAGTCCCGGACGGTGGACAGCCGGTGGGCGACGGTGATGATGGTGTGGTCCTCGCGCAGCCCCGCGAGCGCCTCGACGAGCATCGCCTCCGTCAGATTGTCCAGCGCGGAGGTCCCCTCGTCGAAGATCAGGACGGAAGGCCTGGAGTAGAGGGCTCGCGCGATGGCCACGCGCTGTCTCTGCCCGCCTGAGACGCGGACGCCTCGCTCGCCGACCATCGTGTTGAGCCCGTCGGGCAGGCGCGCCACGAAGTCGTCGAGCTGGGCAAGGCTTATCGCTTGTCGTACCCGCTGTTCGTCGATGCTCTCGTCAGGGAGCCCGAGAGCGATGTTGCGGCGCAGGGTGTCGTCGAGGAGGAACACCTGCTGGGACACCATGCCGATGTTGCGCTGCCAGGCGGCCGCACGCGCGACGAGGTCGACGCCGTCAACCGTGATGCGGCCGGACGTCGCGGCCGACAGGCCGACGATCAGATCGACCAGTGTGCTCTTGCCGGCGCCGGTCGCCCCCACGATGCCGATCGACTCCCCCTTTCGGATCATCAGATCCAGGTCGACCAGCGTCCGCTGGTCGGTGCCGGGGTAGCGGAAGCTCACCCGCTGAAGGGCAAGCGCCTGGTTGAAGTCGAGTCGGTCGACCCCGTCGTCGGCGTCAGGGACAGGCAGCGCCAGATCAGCCTGCACGTCCTCGGCCGCCGCGTGTCCAAAGCGGATGAGGTTGAGGTTGTTCACGACCTTGTTCAGGGCCGGCATGATGCGGAGGCCGGCGTACGCGAAGAGGCCGAGGACGGCCAGCGAGCCGGCCGGATCGTCCCGCATGCGTGTCGAGATGATGAGGAAGACGGCGATGAGCCCCACGACGACGGTCTCGATCGAGACGCGCGGCAGCTCGCTCAGCGCGGCGCGGAGATACCTTGTTCGGGCGATGCCTCGGCGTGCCTGCCTGTAGCTGGCGAGGAAGTGGTCCTGCCGGCCCAGGACGGTGATGTCGCGGTAACCGTGCAAGCCCTGCTGCAGCGCCTGAAGCGACCATCGGCCGAGATCCTGGCTGATCCTCCCAAGCCGGCCGATCCGAGGCTGCACAACCCTGAGCAGCACCACCACAAGCGGGCCGAGCACCAGCGCCACCAGCGCGGTGGCGACCGGTGCGGTCACGAGGAGCACGCTCAGGACGGCGAGGACCACGAACCCCTCCGACACGACGCGAACGGACGGCATCAGCACGGAGGAGACGATCTCGCCGACGGAGTCGTTCGCGTTGCGGATCAGCTCCGAGGAGTTGCGCCGGAGGTGGAAGGCGTAGGGCAGGCGCAGGTACCGCTCCAGCAGTCGAACCGAGAGCTCTGCCCCGGCGTTCTGGGCCACTCGTCCCTGGAAGTAGGTCTGACCGAGCACAGCGAAGGCCCGGATCACGAAGAAGACGGCGACCGCTCCAGCGATCAGGGCGATCAGATCGCTGACCGCGAGGGCGGGCAGGCGGGCCCTCAGATCACCGACGACGGGCACGTCGATGGGTCCTTGCGGATCCGTGGCGAGTCCGATGAGGATGAAGATGAGCACCGCGCCGACGGCTTCGAGTCCGCTCACGAGCAGTGCGACGACGACAAGAGCGACCCAGCGAGCACGCTTACCGGGTCCTACGAGCCGTCCGTAACGATCGACGATCTGACGCATCCAGCCCCCTGAGGACCCTGTGCTTGCTGGCCCAGGCAAGTGTGCCACTTGAGCGTCGCCCCGCGGTCGTCCCGCCCTGGCTGGTCCTGGCCGCTATTCCGGGTCGCGGCTGGCGTGGTTCATGCCTTCATCTGGTTGCCCAGGAACGTCCTGAC
>JACDBB010000138.1 GCA_013695145.1 Euzebyales bacterium | reverse complement strand
GACGTCGGTGCTGATCTGCTCGGGCGATCCGTCGTAGGTGATGGTCCCGGAGCCGTTCAGGTCCGCGTCGAGCTCCCCGGTCGCGGTGACCTGGACGTCACCGCTGCCGTCGAGGTCGACGTCGGCGTTCTGGGCGCGCAGGTCGAACAGGGCCACGCGACCCGATCCGGACAGGCTGACCTCGAGGTCGACGACCGTGCCGGTCGCGGTGATGCGCCCGGAGCCGTCGAGCTGGACGTCCAACTCCTCCGCCGTGAGCTCGCCAGCCTCGATCGACCCGGAGCCGCCGAGGACGACGGTGTCGAGCTCCGGGGTGACCACATCGACCCGGATGCCGAGAGAGGTGGCCAGATTGCCGTCGATGTCGACCCTCAAGCGGTCGCCCCCGACCTCGCTGGTCACGCGCTCAAGGAGGTTGTCGTCGGTGGTCACCGTCACCGAAGGCGGCCCGCCGACCGTGACGGTGACGTCGGCGCTGCCGTCGACCTCGATCTCGCGGAACGCCTCGACGTTGCGCTCATCGCTGGCCTCCACGCCCGAGCCCTCGACGGTGATCAGCCCGCAGCCGCTCAGCAGGAGGGCTGCGGCGGCGAGGGCACAGCTGGCGCGCATGGCAGGAGTATCGCGCGCCCGTCGCAGGGCCGCTCGACGTTTGCCGGAATCACCTGCCGGGGCTATCCTCCCCCTTGCCCTTCGGGGGTGGTGTAATTGGCAACACGGCTGGTTCTGGTCCAGTTGTTGGGGGTTCGAGTCCTCCCCCCCGAGCGTCGCGGTCCCGTCGTCTAGCGGCCTAGGACGCCGCCTTCTCAAGCCAGGCGGACTTCCCCCGATGCGCTGGTATCGCCGGCGCGGCCGCGCCACGCTTCGCCACTTTGCGGTCATCCCGTACCCCCCGAACTCCCCGGCCGCGGTGACGTCGCGCCCACCTACTTGCACCCAGCAAGCTTGAGGCCCTCGCACCATGTTGACAGAGAGGGCTGAGTTGAGGTCGTGGCCCGTGGAGTGTCACACGTGGCCCGTATCGTGCCGCCCATGGGGCAACCGGGATGCGCAGTCCAGACGTGCGATCGGGTGGCGGTCAGCAGGGGGTGGTGCGACACCCACTACCGGCGCTGGCGGCGGACCGGCACGACCGACGATCCGGTCCGTGGTCCGACCGTGTGCACCGTCGACGGTTGCGAGGCCAAGGTCGATGCACGCGGGTTGTGTCACGGCCACCACCAGCGCTTGCTGCGAACCGGGTCGGTGCAGGCGCACATCCCGCTGGGACGCCGGCGACAGCCCGAGGTCTGCGCCGTCGATGGCTGCGACGGGGCAACGAAGGGCCACGGACTGTGCCCACGGCACTGGTGGCGCCGATGGCGACACGGCAACGTCGACGCCGGCGGGCTGTTGAAGATCGTCACGAGCGACCGGATGGACGTCGAGAGCGAACAGCGATGCTGCGAACCGGACTGCGCCGCAGCCGTCGTCGCACGTGATCGCTGCGGGGGCTGCTACAAGGTCGCGTTGCGCCGTGGACAAGTTGGGGCGGACCCTGATGTCCGAGTCGTGACCGGCGAGGGACATCTTAGCCATGGCTACTGGAAGGTGCCCGTGCCCGAACCGGATCGCCATCTGGTCGGTGGTCACGCGGCGGTCGGTGAGCACCGGCTCGTCATTGCCCGTCTGCTCGGCCGACCGCTTGAGCTTGACGAGCAGGTGCACCACATCAACGGGGATCGGTTGGACAACCGGCCTGAGAATCTCGAGCTGTGGTCGACGTCGCATCCCGGCGGGCAGCGGGTCCAGGACAAGATCGAGTGGGCAGTGTCCATCCTTGAGCGCTATTGCCCTGAACGGTTCCAGAATATCTTAACAGCGATTGATTCATCCGAATAGAAGCATTATAAGTAGTCCCGACCGGATTTGAACCGGCGTACCTGCCTTGAGAGGGCAGTATCCTAGGCCGCTAGATGACGGGACCCAGTGCTGAAGTGCGGAGCACTTCGGTTGTCTGGTGAGGGTTGCCCACCGTGGCTCGGAGGGGAAGAACTTGAACCTCAATGACTGGACCAGAACCAGCTAGTGTGCCGATTGCACCACCTCCGAAAGCTCCGCCACCATCCACGAGGGGCGGCGGCGGATGCATGAGGATAGCAGGGGGTACTCGGGGGCCGCAACGCAGGACGTCCGACCGCTCGGCTGGCTCAGGCGTTCACGGCCTGCCCTCCACGTCCGGGCGATCTTCGCGACCCAAGTTGAAGTTGCGCAACTCGTCCAGGCGTACTAGCCCTCCCCGGGCCGTGCGCCTACAGGCCTTCATGGGGAGCCCTGAGCTATGCCGTTTGGGGGGAATGTAATATCCGCGTGGCCAGCGTCCACTCGGCGCTGCCCGTCGCGCCTCCAGCACGTCGTCGAGTGTCGCGCACTGGCCCGGTGTGAGGCGCATCCCGGCGATCTTGGCGCGCCGGTGCGGCGCGCGAACGTGACGTCGCGCGTGGCGCAGTCCAGGAGCGGCCCGAGCGCGGGTTGGGCAGGGTCCAGCGGTGCGATGCACGTCAGCGTGGTCATGTCGTGAGACCTCCGCATAGCTGGCGAGGCGGTCGGGGTCGGCCGCTGTGGCCGTAGCAGGTCACTGACCACCCCGTCGGCCGCGCGCCGCCAGACGTGAGCGGTGCGCGACCAACAGTCCCGCCAGGTACGTGGCGTCGTTCAGGGCGGCGTGGGCCACCGTGGGAGCCAGGACGCTGGCGCTGTGTCGCTGGAGCGCCGCGAACACCGGCGCAGATGCGGCGGTGAGCAGCGCGGCGGCCAGGGCTGCCGGGGCGCGTCCCCAACTGGTCGCCACCGTGGCAGCCATCGGGTTGCCGCGGGTCAGGTCCAACGTGGGCAGGACGTGCCACAGGCCGAACAACCCAGCGGACGCGAGCTGGCCGCGACGCCGTCCCAGCGCGCGGCCGAGCACGACGGGCAGGACCCCGCGGAACACGACCTCCTCGTGCAGCGCTGTCGCCAGGGGTATGCGCACCAGGAGCTGCCAGCCGGCGTCCCCGGCGCTCACGCCGCGCCCGCGGGGGTCGTCGAAGCTGGCGCGGGTGGCTGGCCAGGCGGCGGCGCCAACAACGGCCGCCGCCATCGACCCGCCCGCTACGAGCCCCACGCGCAAGCCATGGCCCGCGGTGAGCCGGGACAGCCCGAGCTCAGCCCAGGTCGCCCCGGCACGGCGAGCGAGCAGCGTGGCGGCGCCGGCGAACGCCAGCTTCGCTGGCAGCTCGGCGCGCCCGGGCAACAGGCGGTGAACGATGATGTTGTGCGCCATCAGCCCGCTGACCAGCGCCGCTGCGGCAGGTCGCCAGGGCAACCGCGCCCTCACCGGGGCGTCGGCCGCCCGCGCGCGGCGCCGCCCCGTTCAGTCTCGGCGTGCGCCGCCGCCACCTCTTCGGCCAGCACCTGGTAGCGCGACCAGCGTCGCGGCTCCAGGCGACCATCCGCGAGCGCGGACTGGACCGCGCAGCCGGGCTCGGCCCCGTGGGCGCAGTCAGCGAACCGGCAGTCCCTCGCCAGTGCCGCGATCTCGGGGAACGCGGCGGCCAGCCCGCGGTCCGCCGCCAGCACGCCCAGCTCGCGCACCCCCGGCGCGTCGAGCAGCACCCCGCCGCCTGGCACGGGGACCAGCTCGCGAGAGACGGTGGTGTGGCGACCCTTGCGGTCCCGCGCCCGGACCTCGGCGGTGCGGTGGAGGTCCTGGCCGGCCAGCGCGTTGACGAGGGTGGACTTGCCGGCGCCCGACTCGCCGACCAGCGCGACCGTCAGCGGTGTGGCGAGCTGGGCGCGCAGTGGCGCGAGCCCCTCACCGGTCAGCGCGATGACCGGGTGGACGGGCACGCCGGGGGCGACCGCCGCCAGTGCCGCTTCAGCCTTGGGGAGGTCGGCGGCAAGGTCGGCTTTCGCGAGCACCACAGAGGGCGCGATCCCTGCGTCATGGGTCACGACGAGCGCCCGCTCCACCCGGCCCGCGTTGATCGGCCTGTCCATCCCCAGGATGATCCACGCGGCCTGGATCTCGGCGGCCAGCACCTGCTCCCTGCGGCCCGAAGGTGCGCGCCGGACCAGCGCCGTGGTCCGCTCGGCCAGCGTGTCCAGCATGGGCGGGTCGCCGGCCACGGTCGTCCAGTCGCCGGTGGCGGGGCGCACCCCGACACCGATCCCGGCGGTGATCAGCCCCCCGGCCGTCACGACGATGCAGGCACCGCGATCGACGCGCACGACACGCCCGGGTGTCCCGCCCAGTCCCGCCAGACGCCCCGCGACCGCCGGCGTCCAGCCGTACGCGTCGAGCAGGCCGGGCCCGGTCGGCTCGCTCAACCGGGCGCGATCTGCTGGACGCTTCTTGCGAACATCTTGAGGATGCTGACGGATGCACGCGCCGCCGTCCACCCGCACCTGCAGCAGGCTGGTCCGACACTGTGTCGGACAGCCGCGCATAGCGCAGGAATCTCGACACGGTGTCGACCCCGGGGGGCTCGCCGGACAGCTGGAAGTACCCGGGTGACCCGGAGGAAGTCCGCCGCCTCGGAGCGATCCACCCCTCCGTACTCAGACGCGCGGGCGCGACCGTTGCCCCGCGCCGGCTACGCGCGTCTACAGGTCCTGATCGTGCTCGTTGACGGTGATCGGCAGCCCGTCGGGGTCCACCAGGGTGATGGTGCGCCCGTACGGCTGGTCGACGATCGGCACGTCGACCCCGCGCCCGGCGAAAGCCGCGACGATCTCCTCCAGCGGCGCGGTGGCCACGAGCGCCAGCTCGACACGCGCAGCGAGGTCCCTCGGCAGGGGGTCCGCATGGTGGAGCGCGAGGATGCCGCCGGCGCTCGTGAGCTCCAGCCACCCGCCCGCCCGGCTGGTCGTCGTCGACCTGAACCCCAGTCGCTCGTAGAACGCGCTCGAGCGCTCCAGGTCGCTGACATACACGATCGGCATCACGATCACGACGGCCCCCTCCCCGCCTCGGCGGTCGGATGCCCAGCAACCTAGCGGTCTGCTCAGGATTTTCTCGCGGCGTCCCAATCCGAGCCCGTCGCAGGCACCGAACCCAAGGAGTCTCCTGCACCGGCCGTGAGGTCGCTCCAGGATGCACGACCCCTCCTCGAGGGCCCCGCCGCGGTTCGCCGCTCGGGGCCCTCGTTGCGTCGCCGTCCTTCCGCCGCGTGTCGACTTTGGCCGCCGCGAGCGGCCGGAGTCGACACGCGCCGGGTCACGGGCCTACACCAGCTCGCGGCGGGCGAGCTCCTCGGCGATCTGGACGGTGTTCAGGGCGGCGCCCTTCAGCAGGTTGTCTCCGGTGACCCACAGGTTGAGGGCGTGCGGGTCGGTCAGGTCCAGGCGCAAGCGGCCGACGGCGACCCCGTCCCGGCCGGCCCACTCCAGCGGCGTGGGCGCCTGCTCGACCACGAGACCGGGGAAGTGGTCGAGCGAGGCGATCACGTCGGCGAGGCTGCGCATCGGGTCGGTGCACACGGCGCGGACCTGGAGCGCGTGGCCGACCATGACCGGCACCCGGACACAGGTGGGCGCGACCGCGAGGTCGGGCAGCGAGAGGATCTTGCGCGACTCGTTCTGGAGCTTGTACTCCTCGTCGGTGTAGCCGTGGTCGTCGAGCGTGCCGAGCACGGGGACGACATTGAACGCGAGGACGTCCGCGTGCACCTTCGGCGGGTCGACCAGGTTCATCGCCGCCTTGCCGTCGCTGCGCAGGAGCTCCCGCCGCGCGAACATCGGCCCGACCTGAGCCTCGAGCTCGTCGATGCCCTTCTGCCCGGCGCCTCCCGCCGCCTGGAAGCTGGTCGCGGTGAAGCCGACCAGGCCGAACGCGTCGTGCAGCGCCTTTAGCGGCAGCATCGCGACCATCGTGGTGCAGTTGGGGTTGGCGACGATGCCCTTGCCTGCGGTGCGCAGGAGCTCCAGCGCGTCGGCGTTGACCTCGGTGACCACCAGCGGCACCTCCGGGTCCATCCGCCAGGCCGAGGAGTTGTCGACGACGACCGCCCCGGCCGCCACCGCGCGCGGGGCGTGCTCGCGTGACGCGCCGCCGCCTGCGCTGAACAGCGCCAGATCGACGCCATCGAAGACGTCAGCCTCGTCGAGGTCCCTGACGACGACCTGCTGCCCGCGGAACGGCAGGACCTTGCCCGCCGACCGGGCGGAGGCTGCGAAGACGACCTCATCGCACGGGAAGTCCCTGACCTCCAGCAGTCGGCGCAGGTCCTGCCCGACGGCTCCGGTGGCCCCCACGACCGCAACCCTCAGGCGGCGAGTGCCCGCTGCCGCGCTCATGCCTCGGGCTCCTTCTCGTCGGCACCAAGGCCGAAGCGCTCGTGGATCGCTCGGACCGCGATCTCGACGTCCTGCTGGCGCACGACGACGGAGATGCGGATGGTCGAGGTCGAGATCATCTCGATGTTTACCCCTGCCTCCGACAGCGCCTCGAACATGGCCGCCGCGACGCCTGGGTGCGTCTTCATGCCCGCGCCGATCAGAGAGACCTTGCCGACCTGCTCGTCAAGGACGATGTCGGAGATCCCCACCTCGTCGGAGAGGCCGCGCAGCAGCTGCAGCGCGCGCGGACCGTCGGCCAGGGGCAGCGTGAACGAGATGTCGGTCGTGCCGTCCGCGCTGACGTTCTGCACGATCATGTCGATGTTGATCTGTGCGTCGGCGAGCGCGGTGAAGATCCGCGCGGCCACGCCGGGCTTGTCGGGCACCCGCCGGACGACCACCTTGCCCTCCCCGCTGTCGTGCGCGACCCCGGAGATCATCGCCTGTTCCATCGTGTCCTCCTTCGCCCCGACCCAGGTGCCGTCGTTGTAGCTGAACGAGCTGCGGACGTGCACGTTGACGTTGTGGTTGCGCGCGTACTCGACGCTGCGCACCATCAGAACCTTGGTGCCGCAGGCGGCCAGCTCGAGCATCTCCTCGTGGGAGAGCCGGTCCAGGCGGCGCGCGTTCGGGACGATCCGGGGGTCGGCGGTGTAGACGCCGTCGACATCGGTGTAGATCTCGCACACCTCGGCGCGCAGTGCCGCCGCCAGCGCGACCGCGGTGGTGTCGCTGCCGCCCCGCCCGAGCGTCGTGATGTCCTTCGAATCCCGGCTCACGCCCTGGAAGCCGGCCACGATGACCACGTGGCCGCCGGTCAGCGCCTCGGTGATCCGCCCCGGGGTGATGTCGAGGATCCGCGCCTTGCCGTGCACCGAGTCGGTGATGATCCCGGCCTGGCTGCCGGTGAAGCTGCGGGCGGTGAGTCCCTGCTCGTGGATCGCCATGGCCAGCAGCGCCATGGAGATCCGCTCACCCGCCGTCAGCAGCATGTCGAGCTCGCGCCCCGGGGGCACGGAGGACACCTCGTGCGCCTGGCGCAGGAGGCTGTCGGTCGTCTTGCCCATCGCCGACACGATCACGACCACGTCGTGGCCCGCCTCTTTGGCCTGCGCAACGCGCTCGGCGACGCGGACGATGCGCTCGGTGTCGGCGACGGACGTCCCGCCGTACTTCTGGACGACGATCAAGGCTGCTCCTGCGCTGCTCGGTGATCGGGCGGCGGGGGGCCGGAGCCTACCGCCCATGCCCGGCCGGAGGTACCGGCGCTCTTGGCCACGCTCACGCTTCGATGACCTGTTTGGGCGGGTGCAACCGTTCGTGCTCCTGGTTCGTCGGACTGGGTGAGTTCGATGACCGTCGCGATGAAGGGCGTGAGCACCGATGTCCGTGCAGTCCCGTCTGGGCCTGGCCCTGCTGGCTGGCGCCCTCGTCCTCGCGGCGTGCGTCGAAGACGTGTCGTCGGACGGTCCCCAGGCAGCCCAGCCAGCGGCGACAGCCACCTTCCCGACCCCCGCCTCGCCGGCGCCAACGGCCACCCCCGAGCCAACGGCCACTCTCGAGCCAACAGCCAGCCCGACCGGAGTCGCCGAGGACGGCGAGGGCGTCACCAGCGCGCAGGCGTGGGTCGCCGCGGTCGCCGCGGGCGAGACCGACACCGCGTTCGAGCTCATGGGTGAGGCTTCGCAGGAGGCGGTCGGCGGCCGCGAGGGGTTCGAGCAGCTCTCCTCGGCGCTGTCCGAGGGTGTGGCCGCCTTCTCCAGGGCTGACGACGCGCGGTGGACGGAGACGGCCGCGGCGCCCGGCGGCGAGGAGTCGGTGGTTGTAGTGACGGTGACCGCGACCGTCACCCGCGAGGGCATGACCGAATACGACGCCTTCGCGCTCCCGGTCACCACCGCTGGCGATCGACCACAGGTCGAGCCGTTCGCCGCCTTCGACCACCCTGGCGGCGACATCGAGTGGGACGTCGAGGCCGCGTCGGGCGCCTACACCGCCTTCGTGCCCGCGACTGCCGAGGTGACCTTCGCCGTGGACGGCGACGGTCTGCCACCAGCCGGCAGCGAGCCCGCCGACGGCGACCGCCAGCGCGCCACGCTCGCCGTCGACCTCGAGCCCGGCCGCCACACGGTCTCGGTTCTGTGGGTCACCCCTGCCGGACTCGGCGCCGACGCGATCGTGATCGACACCTCCTGATTCTGACCCCCATGAACTGACCCCCATGAACTGACCCCCATGAAGGCGCGCGGCCCGGTGGCTGGGGGGTCGCCGGGCCGGGGCGCCGCCCTCGCCGCTCTGGGTCCGCGCCACGGGGGTCAGACCCCGACGGTCAGGGCGTCTGGACGGTGTTGAGCGACCGGTTCGCAACCACCCTGAGCTGCGCATCCGCTGGCCCGACGACGGTCTGCTCGAGCGTGACCCTGGCCTGCGGCCCGTCGAACCTCGCCGTCGAGATGACGTTGCGGAACCAGGGGCCATCCACCAGGTCCCAGCGCGCTCCGGCGTCACGCACGCCGGCCAGGCGGGCCAGACTTTGTCCCAGCCAGCGCGCGGGCCGGGACATCAACGCGCCGAAGCCACCGACGATCGCGCGCTCGAGGTCGTAGCACAGCGGTGAGCTCACCGCCTGCCAGACGGGGCTGGTCGGCGCGTCACCCTCTGGAGTCAGCAGCGCCAGGTAGGAGTAGTGCACGTCGCCGGACAGGACACCGACTGTGGCCGGCGCGGCGCCCCTTTCCCCGGCGGCGACCCCGCGCAGGAGGGCGGCGAGCCGAGCGAAGGAGGCGGGGAAGGTCACCCAGTGGTTGAACTGCAGCTCCTGCCGCAGCCGCTCTGCGAGCCTGGCCGCCAGCCGTCCCCAGCGCCCGTCGCACACCGCCGTCACCCACGCCTCGTGGTCGTGGATGCCCCGCGGGAGCAGGAACGGCAGCGACGTGCCGATCAGCAGGTGGTCGACACCGTCGAGGTCGGCGGCCCGCCCCTCCAGCCAGGCCCACTCGTCGTCGTCCAGCATGTCGCGACGCCCGCCGTGCAGCACCCGACCGTTGCGCGAGTCGACCATCAGGACCCGGATCGGCCCGACGTCGCGGAGGAAGCTCCACTGCGCTCCCGGCGTCCCGTTTGTCCCGGCGTCCTGCCCGGCTGCCCACCCCCGCAGCAGCGGTCCGGCGTCCGGATGTGCAGGGATCCGCGACCACACCGGATCGGCGTCGCGCGCCTGCGGTGACAGGTTCCCCACGTGCTGGTAGAGCCAGTAGGCCATCAGGCCACCGGTCGCCCGCTGAGACCACCACGGCTGGGCGCGCGCCCACGCCACCCACGCCTCCGAGGTGTTCCAGTTGTCGATGATGTCGTGGTCGTCGAAGATCATTGCGCTCGGCACGGTGGACAGCAGCCACTGCACGTCCGCGTCCTGCCATGCCTCGCGATACAGCCTGGTGTACTCCTCGAAGTCGGCGGGGCATTCGCCGGGTGGCTGGTCGACGCCGCGTCGCGAGCGGATGAACTCACGGGTCCGTGGAGCACCATTCTCGTCATAGACCTGGTCACCGAGGAGCACGAGCAGGTCGGGCAGCCGTTCGTCGGGGGCGCCCGCGGCCCGCCGCGCGAATGCCCTGAGCGCATCGATCCGATCCGGGTCGTCCGACTCCTGCCCGCCCAGGACCGTGCGGCACGAGCCGAACGTCACCAGGGTTGGCGCCGCATCCGCCGCCCCATCCGCCTGGGTGCGGATCACGCTCGGTGGCTGGTCCGCCGCGGGCGGCGGCCACACGGTGCGCCCGTCGAGCGCGACCTCGTATGGGTGAGAGCTGGCGGGCTCGAGACCCTCCACGGTCACCAGCGCGTAGTGGTGCCCTTCCACCGCGAAGGTCTGCTGGCGCTTGCCGAGCACCTCGACCTCGCAGCGCCGGTCGGTCTCCACCCACACTGTCGCCTGCCGCTCATCGACGTAGCGCAGCAACGGTCCGACGACCAGGGCCGCCATCGCTACAGTGCCCGACGCCCGGCGAAGGCGCGGCCCAGCGTGACCTCGTCCGCGTACTCCAGGTCGCCACCGACCGGCAGCCCGGAGGCGATCCGGCTCACGGCCACCTCCATCGCCTTGAGGGTGCGGGCGAGGTAGCTGGCGGTTGCCTCGCCCTCGCTGTTGGGGTTCGTCGCGAGCACCACCTCGGTGATGTCCTCCTCGCCGAGGCGGGCGAACAGCTCGGCGACTCGCAGCTGATCGGGACCGACACCGTCAATGGGGGAGATGGCGCCGCCGAGCACGTGATATCGCCCTCGGAACTCGCCGGTCTTCTCGATCGCCATGAGGTCACGAGGCTCCTCGACGACGCACAACAGGCTGGGGTCGCGTCGGGCGTCCCGGCAGATCCGGCACTCGTCCTGCTCGCTGACGTTGAAGCAGCGGACGCAGAAGCGCACCTTCTCCTTGACTGCGACCAGCGCGCGGGCGAGCCGCTCGGCGTCGGCGGCGTCCATCGTCAGCACGTGGAACGCCAGGCGCTGGGCGCTCTTGGGTCCCACGCCGGGCAGGCGTCCGAACTCCTCGATGAGGTCCTGGATCGGACCTTCGTACACGAGTCGGTCCGCTACATCAGACCGGGGGGCAGCCCCAGCCCGCCGGTCAACTCGCCCATGGTGTCCTCCTCGAGGGCCTTGGCGCTGCGCAGCGCCTCGGTGATCGCGGCGGTGACCATGTCCTCGAGCATCTCGACCTCGTCGGGGTCGACGACCTCAGGGGCGATCTTGACTTGCTTCAGCACGCCGGTCCCCGTCGCGGTGGCTGTGACCATCCCGCCGCCGGCGGAGCCCGTCACCTCGCGCTCGGCGAGCTCCTCCGTCGCCGCCGCCATCTTGCGCTGGAGCGCCTGGGCCTGCTTCATCATCTGGTTGAAGTTCGCCATGGCGTCATGCCAGGAAGCGAATCCGCGAAGCGGACCGCGACTGGCCTACCCCTCTCTGCCGACCCTGCGTGCGGCGCGCCAGCATAGGGCATCTGCCGCTGTCCTCCCAGGCGGTCGGGCCGTGGCCCGGGCTCGCCGCCGCGGGCGCGATGGGTCAGGCGTCGTCCACCACGGTGGCGCCGAGGTCGCGGGTGAGCGTCTCGACCGCCCGCTCGTGGGCCTCGTCGTCGTCCGGCAGCTCGCCGGCGGCCTCGGCGGCTTCGCTCTCGGCCACCGCGGTCGCCTCGCTCCGGGCCGCGGCCTCCTCGGCGTCCGCGCCCACGTGCCCGGGGGCCGCGTCCGAATCGTCGCGCACCGTGCACTGGACGCGCAGCGGCTCGCCGAGCACGTCGGTGAAGGCTGCCGTGAGCTGCTCCCGCCACTCGGAGCTGGCGCACTGCTCGGCGTGGAAGCTGGAGTTCGGTCCGAAGACCAGGGCAAGCTCCCCGCCCGAGAGCGTGGTGGGCTGGGCCGGCGACAGGAACGCGTGCAGCCGTTTGCTGCGGGTCTTGACCGCATCGAGCAGCGCCGGCCAGGTGGACCGGACGAGGTCGATGTCGACCCCGCCCGCGGCGGCGGGCGCCGGCTGCGCCTCCGGCTCAGGCGCCCGCTCGGGCTCGGGCGTCGGTGTGCGCTCAGAGGTCGATGTGGGCTCAGACGTCGGCGTGGGATCAGGCGTCGATGTCGGCTCCGCCGTCGGCGCGGGATCAGGCGTCGGCGCCGCCGCGACCGGCTGTGGCTCCGCCGATTGCGGCGGACTCGTCGGAGCGGTCGGTGTGACCTCTGCAGGGGCGGCGTCCACTCCCGACCGGCGCTCCAGGCGATCCATGCGCGCCGCCAGGGCGCCCGGGTCGCCGCACGCCTCGGGCAGGGCGGCCTTGACCAGGGCGATCTCCAGAGGCAGGCGCGTGTTGCCGCGCCGCATCTGCGCCATCGCCTCCGCCATCAGATCCATCGCGCGAACCAGCTCGACGCGGCCGATGCGCTGCGCCTGCGCCGTCAGCGCCTCGAGCTGCTCGGGTGTGCCGTCGACCAGCTTGGCGTCCGGAGCGGTCTGGACCAGGAACAACCGTCGCAGGTGCTCGATCACGTCGCGCGCGTACTGGCGGAGGTCCTGCCCGCCGTCCGCGAGGCGGCCCACCTGCACGCACAGCCCGGCGACGTCGCCCGCGGCGATGCGGTCGACGGTCTCGGTGAGCACGTCCCCACCGACGGTCCCCAGGACGTCGACGACGCCGCGCACCGTGATGTCGCTGCCCCCGAACGCCACGACCTGATCGAGGATGGACAGCGTGTCCCTGGCGCTGCCCTCGCCTGCCCTTGCGACGAGATCGAGTGCGCCGTCCTCGACCTGCCAACCCTCCCGCTCGGCGAGCGCACCGCAGTACTGCGCGAGCTCGACGGCGCCGATGCGCTTGAAATCGAACCGTTGGGTCCGCGACAGGATCGTGTCGAGCACCTTGTGGGGCTCGGTCGTCGCGAACACGAACAGCACATGCCCGGGCGGCTCCTCGACCGTCTTGAGGAACGCGTTCCAGCCGGCCGTCGACAGCATGTGGCACTCGTCGACGATGTAGACCTTCATGCGCGCGGCGACCGGAGCGAACGCCACCCGGTCCCGCAGGTCGCGGACGTCGTCCACGCCACCGTGGCTGGCCGCGTCGATCTCGATGACGTCGACGCTGGAGCCGCTGGTGATGCCGGTGCACTGGTCGCAGCGGTTGCACGGCGTGGCGGTGGGCCCCTCGACGCAGTTCACCGCCTTGGCGAGGATCCGCGCCGTGGACGTCTTGCCCGTGCCGCGCGGCCCGGTGAACAGGTAGGCGTGGTGGAGGCGGTCGCCGGAGAGGGCGTTGGCCAGCGTGGTCGTGACGTGCGCCTGCCCGATGACCTCGTCGAAGGTCTGGGAGCGGTACTTGCGGTACAACGAGATGTGCGCCACGTCATACTCCTCGGGCCTCGTCCTCCGGCTGCCCGAACGGCGAAAGGCCGTGGTCACCACCGGACGGGTGGAAGGCGCGGGAACTCCGTGGCGCCCGCCACGAGCCGCTTATGGCTGCTGCCTTCCGGCCCTGACCAGGTTCACGGTGCGGCGTCGCACGGGACCTCACCACCACCCGCCCGGCGCTGACCACGGCGGAGTCGCGATGCTACCAGCCGCCCACCACCGTCGTCGTCGCCAGCGGGACCTGATGCTTCGAGCGCTCACCGGCCCTCCAGCGCAGCGACCGCATCACGGAAGTCGCGCACCGCGATGACTTGCAGGTCGCTGCCACGCGGAATCGCGTGCCTGGCGTCGTCGGCCTGGGAGGCGGGCGCCATGAACACGTCGGCCCGCTCCCGGTGCGCAGCGACGACCTTCTGACGGATCCCGCCGATGCGCCCGACGGTGCCGTCCGGGGCGATCGTGCCGGTACCCGCGACACGACGGCCGGCGGCGAGATCGACCGGATCGACCTTGTCGTAGACGGTGAGGGCGATCAGCAGACCGGCGCTCGGCCCGCCGATGCGCCCGGCGTCCACCTGCACGTCGATCGGCAGCTCGATGCGGGGGTTGGCGGTCTGCACCTCGACGCCGATCCCGCGGAAGTCCTCGCCGTCGACCGAGATGGTGCCGGGAGTGACCGGGACCGTCAGGGCGACGCTGCCCCGCCTGACGGATAGCTGGCGGGTGCCGCCGTTGTCGACGAGCGGCCGCAGCTCCTCGGCGACTCGGATCGGCCGGTCGTCGACGGCGACGATCACGTCGCCGGGTCGCAGCCTGCCGTCCGCGGGTGCCCCGTCGAGCAGGCGCACGACCAGCGCGCCGTCGCCGGTGATCTGGCTCGGGTCGACCGCGTAGCCGGCGCGCTCCAGGCCCACGGCGGCCGCGACGGCCGCCGAGGTGTCGAAGACCGTGCGCTGGCGGTGGAAGTACTCGCGATCGTTGACCTCGGCGGGCACCAGGCGCCTGCGCGGCACCAGGGAGGTGTCGGCGAACAGGTGCGCGCGCACCCACCCGAGACCCGTCGCGGGCCGGAGGTTGACGGTCATGAGGAGGTACTCGCCGTCCACGTCCTGGGCGGCGGGGTCGTCGACCGTGACCCTGGCCGCGAGGGGCAGGGCGCTGCCCGGGACCTCCACGAACGCCGCGCAGCACGCGAGCTCGGGGACTCGCGGCAGCGGCACGAACGTGAAGGCAGCCAGCAGGATCGCCAGCGCCACCGGCAGATACCCGCGCCGCAGCCACCGGGGAGGCCACGTTCGGGCCGCGACCGGAGGGTCGGAAACCAGCTCGGGCAGCGAGCCGCCGTCGGTCCGCGGCTCCGCCTCGGCGGAAACCGACCGTCGCGTCTCGGTCATCGGTCGCGGCGAGTGGGCTCGGTCACGAGGCTGGGGGTGAGCAGGCCGACAGGTCGGTCGCCGTCCACCACGACGAGCTGCTGACGGGGAGCCTCGACGATGCGGGCCAGCACCTCGGTCATCGACTCCTTCGCCGCGATGGTCGAACGCGAGGGGTCATGCGTGATCTGGGCGAGCGCGGTCGTGGCCCACAGTCGGCGAGGCACGGCGTCGACATCGGGCAGCGACACGGTGCCGACCAGCGGGTCGCCCACCGCCCAGACCAGCGAGGGCCGCGTCTCGAGCTCGAGGATGGCGTGGTGCAGCAGCAGCTGAGGGTCGAGGATCGGCGGCATCGAACCCATGACCTCCGCCGCCGTCAGGGTCGCGAGGCGCTCCTGCAGCCGCGCGCGGGCATGTGCCTCGGCGGCGCCTCGGAACAGGAAGATGCCGATCACGATCTCCCACAGGCCGCTGAACCCGCCCTGGGTTCGAAACAGCACCCAGGCGCCGAAGGCGATGAGCGCGCCGGCGAACACCTGCCCGACGCGCGCCGCCCAGCGGGTGGAGCGATGCGGGTTGCCGGTCGCTCCCCACAGGATCGCGCGCAAGAGGCGGCCGCCGTCGAGCGGGTAGCCGGGGACGAGGTTGAAGATCGCCAGCAGCAGGTTGGTCCACGCGAGGTAGCCGAAGATCGCGGCGAACGGCTGGGTCGGCTGGACGCCCGCGTGGGCCAACGCGAATGCGCCGGCCAGGACCAGGCTGATGAACGGCCCGATCCCGACGATCACGAACTCGTCCTTGGCCGTCTTCGCCTCGCGGGTCGACTCGGTGACCCCGCCCATCAGGAACAGGGTGATGCCAAGCACGGGCAGGCCGCGGTCCAGACTGGTGAACGCGTGACCCAGCTCGTGGGCCAGCAGACTCGCGAAGAACAGCAGCGCGGCCACCAGGGCGGAGCCGAGGATGATCCCCGGTCCGCTGGCGCCCAGGGTGACGCTCATGCGCGCGTAGAAGATGTAGGTGACGATCGCCGCGATCACGAACCACGACGCGTCGATCCGCACAGGCACGCCGCGCAGGCTGAACAGCGTCCAGCCGCGCCGCGAGCGGCCCACGCGTTCGGGTCGGGGGGGAGAGTCGGTCGCGCTCATGCTGGACGCCACTCTACGGTCCCTCGGTCGCAGCCGGCGAGGTGGGGCGGCTCGCTATACTCGGCGCTCGCCTGGAGTCGTCGCCTAGTCTGGCCTATGGCGCGGTCTTGGAATGGCCGTAGGGTGGCAACGCCCTCGAGAGTTCGAATCTCTCCGACTCCGCCCACAGCACAGCGCCTGACCTGCACAGACGCTCCGCCTACCGGACTGAGCCAGCCGTCCGGGACGGGGGGTGCTCGGCTGAGTGACGGCAGCGGCCTGCAGGGACTCGCCGACCGGCTGGCCGCCCTCGGCGCCAACCTCGAGCTGGACAGCCCGCCCGGCGGCGGGACCAGACTCAGAACAGTGATCCCGTGCGCGTGATCCTCTCCGACGACGCCGTCCTCTTCCGGGAGGGCATGGCGAGGATTCTGGCCGAGGGGGGGTTCACCATCGTCGAGCAGGCAACCGACGGCGCGTCGTTGGTGGAACGGGTGCGATCAAACCCGCCCGATGTCGTGATCACCGACCTGCGGATGCCGCCTGGGTTCGCGGACGAAGGCATCGAAGCCGCGGCCGCGATCCGATCCTTCGCACCGAGGTGGGGCTGATGCTGCTCTCGCAGTATGTCGAGGTCCACCACGCCCTCCGGCTGATGAACGAGTTCTCCGGCGGGGTCGGCTACCTGCTCAAGGACCGCGTTTCCGACCTCGGCGCGTTCGCGACCGACGTACGGCGCGTAGCGGCCGGCGATGTCGTCATCGACCCCGAGCTCGTCGCACGCCTGGTGGGTCGGCGGCGCCAGCACGACCGGCTGCCGCGGCTCTCCGAGCGCGAGCGCGAGGTGCTCGGCCTGATGGCCCAGGGCCTGTCCAACGCCGCGCTGTCCTCCGAACTGCACCTCAGTCCAAAGACCGTCGAAGGCTACGTGAGCAGCATCCTCACCAAGCTCGACCTCGCCCGCGACGAGCGCGAGAACCGCCGGGTCGTCGCGGTGCTGAGGTTTCTCCGGGAGCAGTGAACGCCCTCCGCCGCAGCACCTAGACGAACATGGGGTGTTCCCTGGGCGAGCAGATGACTCTGCGGGTGCTCGCCTTCGTTGACCCATGCGGTCTTGGCCCGAAGGGCCGTACGCAGCCATGCGGTAGTGGCTGATCCCGTAGAGCGCCAGGCACCGGGGGAGCCAGGCAGGATGGTGGTATGAAAGCAGGCCGGCTGATCGAGGCGTCTGGCATGTCACCCGGGCGGCGGTAGTTCCGGGTGTTCTCGGCGGGTGAGGGCGGCGATGTCGTCGAGGTCCTTGTCCCGGCCAGACGTCCGCTTCATGCGGATGAGATCGTCGAGGCCGACCACACGGAACGTGCCGTCGCGGACCGTCACCGCGTCGGCGACGATCTCGGCGTAGTCCCGCACGCCCTCGGCGCCGGGCATGAAGTCGAGCCACCCCGCATCCGTCACCAGCGTCCAGTTCGCCCCGGACGCAAGTTGGGCGGGGTCGGTTGGGTTGACCTCGAGGAGCGCTGCGTCGACACCACGAATCCTCGCGCCGAGCTCCTCGAGTGCGACTGCCAGCCGCTGCATGTTCTCAGCCGTGAGTTCGGCGACGAAGTCGAGGTCGAACGTCGCGCGAGGATGTCCGTGAGCAAGGACGGCAATACCGCCGATGACGACGAAGTCGACGCCGTATCGGTGGAACGTCGCGATGATGCGATCGACATCGAGGCGAGGTGGCTCAGCCGTCACGGGCCGCTCCCAGCAAACCGGCCAGCGACGATTGTGACGCCAGCGCGTGGTCCAGTCGCTGCGTCGGAGTGAGACCTGCGACTGCATCCAGCTGTGCGGGATCCGAGCGCGGTGTCAGCGCGATCGCGTCAACTTCGACTCGGTAGCCCAGACACAGCAGTAGGCGCGTGACCGTCTCGAAGGTCGGGCTGATGTGTCCGCCTTCGAGACGGCTGATGGCGGTCTTGGTCGTGCCGGCACGGATCGCCAGCTGCTGCTGTGTGATTCCAGCGCCCAGACGGCAGCGTCGGACAAGGTCGGCAGGGTCCATGCTCATCTCCACTGCTGATAGCGTATCTGCTAACCGACCACTGGTGGAGGGAACCGGCGCGACCATCCCCCGACCAGCCGGCGTCACGGAGACAGTCCGCCGTGCCAGTGCTCTGGGGCGTCACTCTCAAGGCGCCACCCCGCGGCCATTGTTAGGCGACGCGTGACATGAGGACGGCCGCGTCATCAAAGATGAGGAGGAGGTCTGAACGCGAATGACCGCGCGGAAGTGCCGCCATGAAGCGCGGGCGTCGCCCGGTTGTTGCCGAATCGAGGGGGTGCCGCTGAGGACAGCTCAGTGGCGCTGCAGGTACGTCGGGAAGGGGCCGGGTGAGAGCAGCGCGCCGCCGAGAGCGCGGCGAGCAGGTTCCACGGCGAGCGGGGCTCGCCGAAGCGGCGGGCCACGGCACCGACGGCGACACCGAGCGCGTGCAGCGCGTCCCTGGCCGGGCTGCCGCGCATCTCGATGACGAGCAGGTGCGGGTCGATGCGCAACGCCAGCCATGTCGCGAGCCCTCGGATCAGCTCGGCGCGAGCCGTGAAGCGGCGCAGCCACCCGCGCACCGTCGCGGGCGGTCGAGCGGACCCGCCGTCCAACAACGATCCAACACATCGCCAACAGGGTTCGTGCCCCTGAAACTCTGTGGTGGAGGTGGGATTCGAACCCACGAGGGACTTGCGCCCCTACCGCATTTCGAGTGCGGCGCACTAGGCCGGGCTATGCGACTCCACCGGTGCGCGCCACGGTATCAACCTGCGGGCGCGCTGCGCGAACGGGCGCGCTTGGCCTGGAAGAAGCGGCGCAGGAGGGCTCCGCACTCCTCGGCGAGCACCCCTCCGGTGACGTCGAGGCGGTGGTTGAGACGCGGCTCGCGCGCCAGGTCGTACAACGAGCCGACCGCGCCCGCCTTCGGGTCTGCGGCGCCGAACACGAGCAGCGGCAGGCGGGCAAGAACCAGGGCGCCCGCGCACATCGTGCACGGCTCCAACGTCACGTACAGCGTGCAGCCGTCCAGCCGCCAGGAGCCCAGCGCCCGAGCGGCTGCGCGCACGGCCAGCACCTCGGCGTGGGCTGTCGGGTCCCGATCGACCTCGCGCCGGTTGTGCGCCGCGGCGATCACCCGGCCGCCGGCGACCACGACCGCGCCGACCGGCACGTCGTCATGGTCGAGCGCGCAGCGCGCCTCGTAAAGCGCGCGGTCCATCCAGAGGCGATGTGCGAGCTGCGCCACGTTCGTCCTCCTCACTCCGGTGTCGTCGCGTCACGTCGTCGCGTCACCTCGGTGCCCGATTCTGCCCGTTCATCGCGGGTATCCCCGTGATGATGGCCCACTGCCCTCGCGGAATGCGATCCTCCAATAGCATGGACGAAGCTGACATCACGAGCATGGGACGCGGTCCCGTGATGAACCACAGCGTAGGAGTTCCCTGGTTGTCATCGTCCACAGCTTCGTCCCCAGGTGGGGACAACCCGCCGACCGCCGTCCTCGCTGCCGCGACCACGGGGTAGCCTCGCCGCGGAGGACCACGTCATGAGCGCACCAGCCGAGCGCAGCGAGAGCCATAACCCGACGGTGTGGATCATCGTGGGTGTCGCGGTGCTGGTCGCCATCGCGCTGATCCTCACGGGGGGTCCCGGCGGTTCCGGCGCCCCTGGCGCGGAGCCCGAACCGACCCCGACGGGCCAGGTCCCGACACCAACCCCCAGTGCGTCCCCGGCGCCCACCAGCCCGCCGGCTCCCACACCGACCACGCCGCCCGAGCCGACCGAGACGTCGACCACGCCGACCGAGACGTCGACCACGCCGACCGAGACGCCGACCATTCCGACCCCCACCGCGGTCGCGACAGCCGCCGCCTCGGCCTCACCCAGCCCTTCGCCGACGCAGGAGCCCTTGCCGCTGGTCGGCCGGGCGATCGTCGAGGACGGTCGGGGCGACGTGGCCGACTCGGGCGGCGTGCCGCCTGCGGAGCCGGAGCCGGCGGTTGACCTCCGCGAGGTGGAGATGGTCGGGGACGGCGACTCCCTGGCGATCACCTGGCGCGTCGGCGACCGGGTGCCGATCCGCGGCGACTTCCTCGTCTGGTCCGTCGACCTGTTCATCGAGGACGAAGCCGGCGAGGAAGAGCGTGCATACTCGATCACCGTGCAGCAGTCGGGGCTGGAGCGCTTCGCAGGCGTCCTCGACTGGGCGACCTCAGCGCAGACGGCACTGCCGGAGCAGCCCGAGGTGGACGAGGACGCCATCACCGTCACGGTGCCCGCCGATCTGCTGGAGCGGATCGACGGGGCGTTCACGTGGCAGGCGGTCGGCCAGCTCGACGGCGGCTACGAGGACTACGCGCCCGACGGGCGGGAGCGCGCGCCCTTCCCGGACCCCGAGGCGGAGGCGTCGCCGTCACCCGTGGCCACGCCCGAATCGTAGATCGCCGAGGCTACCGACGGGTAGCGAGTTCCGGTGGCGAGCCCGGTCTGCGCGCGCCGACCGCGATCTCGTCGATGACCCCGTAGGTCAGCGCCTGCTCGGCGGACAGCCAGTGGTCGCGGTCCATGTCCCCACGCAGCCGCTCGACGCTCTGGCCTGTGCGCTCGGCCAGCACCGCAAGCATCCGCTCGCGCAGCCAGACGAACTCCTGGGCGGCGATGGTGATGTCCGCCGCCGTGCCGCGTATGCCGCCGTGTGGCTGGTGGAGCATGATCCTGGCGTTGGGCGTCGCCGAGCGCGTCCCGGTCCCGGTCGCGAGCAGCACCGCCGCGCCGGAAGCCGCCAGCCCGATGCAGCGGGTGCGCACCGGCGCGCTCAACAGCTGCATCGTGTCGTAGATCGCGAAGGTCCCTGTGACCGAGCCGCCCGGCGAGTCGATGTACAGCGTGACCGGCTCGTCGCCCGCGACGTCGAGCGCGAGCAGCTGCGCCACCAGGTCGTCCGCCACGGTCTCCTCGATCGCGCCGCGCAGGAACACGATGCGCCGGTCGAGCAGCCGCTGATACGGCGAGAGCCGCGCCAGGTCCGGGAACCCGATGAGTTCGCCCTCCTGCCGCCTGCGCGGTTCCGGTTCGCCGTCGGGCTGGGGGTCGCGGTTCGGCTCGAGGTCGGTCATCCTGCGCTCCTTGTACGAGCAACCGTCCAGTTGCGTTTGCGGATAGTAGATCGACGCGGCATCATGTGCAACCAGACAGTTGCTATCGGGAGGGTGCACCAGTGACCGGGCAGCGAGTGGAGCGGACGATCACCATCGGCGAGCAGCGCGAGCGGGTGTGGCGGGCGCTGATCGACGCCGACCTGCTCGGCAGGTGGCTGCGCGCGGAGGTCGAGTTGGACCCGCGTCCCGGCGGTCCGGCGCGCTTCCGTCCGGACCACGGCCCCAGCCGCACCGGGCGGGTCGCCGCCGTGAATGTCGGGCGCCGGCTGGTGCTCGACTGGTGGCCGGACGGATTCGAGGGCGCCGCCACCCGCGTGGAGCTCACCCTGGAGGATGACGACGCGGGCACGCGGCTGTCGGTCGTGGAGTCCGGCTTCCAGGCCCCGCTGGACGCCGTCGCCCACGACCTGGGCTGGGCGATGGCGGTCGCGGACGCGCCCGTGGCGCTGGCCGGCATGCGCGTGGGGGTCGGCACCCGCGTGTGATCGGCTTCCCGAACCCCTCAGTGGGCGACGGCGGCTCCCACCAGCAGGAGGAGCCGCGGGCGCTGCTGCGGGGAACCACCGAGCCGCCGGCGCCCCCTCGCCCCCGCCTCGGCGGCACCAGCGCCCCAGCCGGCAGCGCGGCCGGCAGCGACGCGGCGCAGGTCGACGCCGTCTTCGCCGCGCTGTCGGACGCGACCCGCCGTCGTGTGGTGGCGGAGCTCTCGGCCGGGCGCGCGGGCACGGCGACCGCCATCGCCGCGCTCCTGCCCGTCAGCCGCCAGGCCGTCGCCAAGCACCTCGCGGTGCTGGCCGACGCGGGACTCGTGGCCGCTGAGCGCATCGGGCGGGAGACCCGCTACCGCCTCACCCCGGAGCCGCTGGGCGCGGCGATGGCCTGGATGGTCGACGTCGGCGCCGAATGGGACCTCCGCCTCTCCCAGCTGCGCGACCTTGTCGAGGGCGATGGCTGAACAGCGGCGCCGGGCGCTTAGGATGGCTCCGCCCGCAAGGAGTGCCATGCCAGCACAGAAGGTGTTCATCGGCGTCGCCTGGCCGTACGCCAACGGCCCGCGGCACATCGGTCACGTCGCGGGCTTCGGCGTGCCGTCGGACATCTTCGCCCGCTACCACCGCATGCGCGGCAACGACGTGCTCATGGTCTCAGGCACCGACGAGCATGGCACCCCCGTCACCGTGGCCGCCGACGCGGAGGGCGTGACCCCCGCCGAGGTCGCCGAGCGCTACAACGCGATCATCGCCAGCGACCTGGAGCGCCTCGGCCTCACCTACGACCTGTTCACGCGCACCACGACCGCCACCCACCGCCGCGTGGTGCAGGATCTGTTCACGGTGCTGCACGACAAGGGCTATCTGGTCAGGCAAACGCAGCTCGGGGCCTTCTCCCCCACGACCGGACGTGCGCTGCCCGACCGCTACATCGAGGGCACCTGCCCCCACTGCGGCTACACGGGCGCCCGCGGCGACCAGTGCGACAACTGCGGCAAGCAGCTGGACCCCGTCGACCTGATCGACCCGCGCTCGAGGATCGACGGCTCGCCGCCGGAGTTCCGCGACAGCGAGCACTTCCTGTTCGACCTGCCCGCGTTCGCGGATGCGCTGCGCGACTGGATCAGCCCGCGCACCGACTGGCGCCCCAACATCAAGCGCTTCTCACTGAACTTCATCGACGAACTCAAACCGCGCGCGATCACCCGCGACATCGACTGGGGGGTCGGAATCCCGCTGCCCGAGTACGCCGACCGCGACGACAAGCGCATCTACGTCTGGTTCGACGCCGTCATCGGCTACCTGTCCGCTGCGATCGAGTGGGCCGAGTCGGTGGGCAGCCCCGATGCGTGGCGCGGGTGGTGGCAGGACCCCGACGCGATCCACCTGTACTTCATGGGCAAGGACAACATCGTCTTTCACTCGGTCATGTGGCCATCGATCCTGCTCGGCTACGGCGACGGCTCAGACGAGATCGGCGGGGGCACTCCGCTGCGGCTGCCGGACAACGTCGTGTCCAGCGAGTTCCTGACGATGGAGGGACGCAAGTTCTCCTCAAGCCGCGGCGTCGTGATCTACGTCCGCGACTTCCTCGAGCGCTATGACGCCGACGCGCTGCGCTTCTTCCTGACCGTCGCCGGACCCGAGAGCGCCGACACCGACTTCACCTGGGAGCAGTTCGTCCGCCGCAACAACGACGAACTGGTCGCCACGTGGGGCAACCTCGGCAACCGGGTGCTGCGCATGGCCGAGCAGCTGGGCGGCACAGTGCCGGAGCCGGGCGAGCTGACGACGGTCGATCGCGACGTGATGGCCGCGGTGGAGGGGGGGTTCGACACGGTCGGCGGACTGATCGAGGCGGCGTCGTTCAAGGCGGCGCTGAACGAGGCGCTGCGGCTGGCCGGCCAGGTGAACCGCTACATCTCCGACATGGAACCGTGGAAGCTCCGCACGGAGGATCCCCCCCGGGCCGCGACGGTGATCTACACCGCGCTGCAGTGCCTCAACAACCTCAAGCTCGTACTCGCGCCGTTCCTGCCCTTCTCCTCGCAGGCGCTCCACGCCCTGCTCGGCCACGACGACGTGTGCGCCCCGCAGCCACGGCTCGGTACGCACACCGACACTGGCGGCACGCCGCACACGGTGCTGCGCATCGACCCCCGGGACCGGTTCGCCGCGTGGCGGGCGACCGCCCTGCCGGTTGGTCAGGCGCTGCAGCCGCCGTCGCCGCTGTTCCGCAAGCTGCAGCCGTCGGTCATCGAGGAGGAGCTCGCCAGGATGGAGCGGGAGGCGCAGGGGGCGGCGCAGGGGGCGGCGCAGGGCGCCGAGGTCTGAGCGCTACGGCTGCTCGGCCAGCGCGGCGGTCATGAACGCCTGCCAGACCGGAGCGGCGGTCTCGCCGCCGGTCACGCCTGGCAGCGGCGAGCGGCGGGTGGGGTCGCCCATCCAGACCGCGGCGGACAGCTCGTCGGTCGCGCCGACGAACCAGGCGTCCGCGCTGGCCTGGCTGGTGCCCGTCTTGCCGATGGGACGCTGGCCGGGCAGCCGCGCGGCGGCGCCGGTGCCCTCCGCCACCACGTCGCTGAGCACCTCCACCATGCGCGCGTTCACGGCCGGGTCCAGCGCCTGCCGGGGCTGGGGGTCGAGCGCGCGGACGACCTCGCCGTCGGTGCTCACGGCCCGCTCGATCAGCGTCGGGCTGACGTGCCGCCCGCCGTTGGCGAACGTCCCGTACGCCGACGCCATCTCCAGCGGCGACACCCCCTGGTCGATGCCGCCGAGCGCGATGGCGGGCCCCCGCCGCCGGGGTGGCCCGAGCGCCGCGTCGACGTCGATGCCCACCCGCCCGAGGACGTCGGTGACGGCCTCGACACCGACCTCGGTCACGAGCTGGCCGAAGGCCGTGTTGACGCTGGCTGCGAGCGCGTCGCCGAGATCCATGTCCTCGTAGGACGCGCCGGCGAAGTTCGTGACCGTCCAAGTGCTTCCGCTCGGGTCGGGGAAGGTGGCGCTGGCGGCGCCGGTCAACAGCTCCTCACCCGTCCAGCCCGCCTCCAGCGCGGCGGCGGCCACGAACGGTTTGAACGCGCTGCCGGGCTGGCGCCGGCCCTGTGTGGCGAGGTCGAACTGGGAGTCGCCGAAGTCCCCGCCGCTGTACAGAGCGCGGACGGCGCCGGTCCGCGGGTCGGTGGCGACGACCGCGGCCCGGGTGGCCTCCGTGCCCTCGGCGTGGCTGGCGACCGCCTGGCGGGCCGCCTCCTGCAGCGCGGGATCGACCGTGAGGGTGATCTCCAGCCCTCCAGCGAACAGCGCGCGGACACGGTCCTCGCGGGTGGCTCCGAACGCGGGGTCGGCGAGCACCTCCCGCTTGAGCGCCTCGACGACGAAGGGATCGACGACCTCCGGGGCGACCGGCGGCGCGACGGCGAGAGGTGCGGCACGTGCCGCTTCGCGGGTGCGGGCGTCGACCGCGCCGTCCGAGACCATGGCGGACAGCACCTGGTCGCGAACACGGAGGGCGTCCGCGGGGTTGGCGCGCGGGTCGAGCGCGTTGGGTGAGCGGACCAGGCCCGCCAGCAGCGCGGACTCGCCGACGGTGAGGTCGGCGACGTCGACGCCGAAGAACTCCTCGGCGGCCGTCGCCACCCCGTAGGCGCCAGATCCGAAGTACACCTCGTTGAGGTAGCGCTCGAGCAGCTGCTCCTTGGTGAACAGCTGCTCCAGCGCCATGGCGTAGACGATCTCGCGGGCCTTGCGCTCGAAGGTGCGCGCAGGCCCCGCGTGGTTCTGCTTGGCCAGCTGCTGGGTCAGGGTCGAGCCCCCCTGGACGATCGTCCCCGCCCGGAGGTTGGCCCACGCCGCGCGGGCCATGCCCTGGGCGTCGAAACCGTCGTGGGTGAAAAAGTCGCGGTCCTCGGCGGCGATCACCGCGGCCCTGGTGTGCGCGGGGATCTCGGCGAGCTCGACGAGGCGCCGGTCGATCTCGCCGTGGAGCGTCGCGAGGACGGTCCCGTCCGCCGCGCGGACGACGCTGCGCTCAGCCAGCGGCGGCAGCGCGCGGTCGGGCGCCGCCGCGAGCTGCTCCGCGA
>JACDBB010000123.1 GCA_013695145.1 Euzebyales bacterium | reverse complement strand
GGCGCCTGTGGGTGGACCGTGAGGCCGAAGTCGCGAGCCCGCACGCCCTCATAGGCCTGCGTCGCCAGGATGAACGGCGCCACCCCGACCGGCTCGGGATCGATGCCGAGGGCGAGCTGGATCATCGCGACGTTGCCGGACACGGCCACCTAGTAGACCGTCCAGGGGTCGACCTCCCCGGCGGCGCAGACCTCCACCGCGAGCTCGTCGAGCGTCGCGTGCGCCAGGTCGCGCAAGCGGTCGAGCGCCAGCGGGTCGAGCATGGTCGCGCTGATCCGGCTGATGACGTCCGCGCCGAACGGCTGCTGGGCGTTCAGCATGGAGCGGACCGCCACCGCCGTGCCCGTCGTGAGGTCGAGAAGGGTGGCGACGACCGTGGTCGTGCCGAGGTCGATCGCGATCCCGTGGGCGACCGCGGTGGTGTCGCCGGGCTCGGAGCTTGCGGAGCGAGCCCTGGAGGGCGGGGATCGAGGTGGGTGAGGGCCCACCCACCTACCGCGTCTTCGTGCGCTGCTCCTTCGCCCGCTACCTCGCCGAGTGGCTCCTCGACGCCATGCTCGAGTACGCCGGCGATCCGGCCGAGGTCGCTAGCGCTCCCGGCGCAGAAGGATCGTGACGGGCCCGTGCGCCTCCATGTCGATGGTCATGACGGCCCCGAAGACCCCGCGGGCGACCGGGACGGTCAGCGCGTCGCAGTACGCGTGGTAGAGCGCCTCGCCGCGCTCGGGCTCGGCGGCGTGGCGGAACGAGGGACGACGTCCCTTGCTGGCGTCGCCGTACAGCGTGAACTGGCTGATCGCGAGCACGCTCCCGCCGACCTCGTCGACCGAGAGGTTCATCAGCCCCTCGTCGTCGCCGAAGATCCGCAGCCCCTCGGTCTTGGAGGCCAGCCACACCGCGTCCTGCTCGGTGGATGCGTGCCCGACGCCGACCAGGACCATGAGCCCGAGGCCCACCTCGCCCACGACTGCGCCGTCCACGGCGACCGCGGCGCGGTTGACCCTCTGCACGACGACCTGCATGTCCACACCCTCCTGCCGTCATCCATGCCGATGGCCACGCTGCCCGGACGGCCGTCGGAGAGGTCCATGCTGGCACTTCCTCGGTGGTGGCAGGAGGCAGGGGATCGCATGGGGTCGTGAGACCGGTACCTGCCGGGACGGACTCGCGAAGGTGTGTATCATCCAGCAATGCGACGTATACAGCTCCACCTCGAGGAGAAGATGGATGATGAGCTCGCCGCTGAGGCGCGGCGCCGAGGGATGCCGAAGGCCGCGTTGATCCGGCTCCTCCTGCGAGACGGTGTCGCCGGTCCCTGCGGCAACGATCCCCTCGACGCCGTCATCGGCCGCGGAGACGGTCACCCCGTCGATGACATCGACGCCGCCATCTACGTGCGATGACCCGCTTCGCCGACACGAGCTTCTGGTTCGGCTTGCACACTCCACGCGACGCGCGGCACGAGCCCGCAGCGGCGCTCTGGCGGGGCACGGGCGATCATGTCGTCACCACCAGCCTGGTGCTCGGCGAGACATGGACGTTGCTGCGCCTGCGCCGCACCTCCCACGACCGCGCCCTCGGGCTGCTCGATGCGATCCGTGCCTCGCCGCGGGTGGATGTGGCACGGATCGACGCGGGGGACGAGGAGCGTGCATGGGCATGGCTCCGCCAACACGATGAGCGCGTCTACTCCTTCGTAGATGCGACCAGTTTCGCGGTCATGCGGCGCCGCCGCCTGACCGAGGCGCTCGCCTTCGACGGTGACTTCGCCGCCGCCGGCTTCGTGGAGGTCCGGCCCTGACGCCGCGTGAGAGCGTGTTCGAGTTCGGCGATACCTGCCGCCGGGCGCCTGGCCAAGAGCTTTCTCGCTGGGTGGCGAGTTTCCTCCGCGGCTCGCGGCCGTGGCGGGCGCCGGCGGGGCGCCTGGCCAGAGCTTTCTCGCTGGGTGGCGAGTTTCCTCCGCGGGTCGGGCGTTCTCGCGTGGATGACCGGCCGCGGGCGCCGCGCGCGGTGCGGGCCGACGAAGGTCGCGACCACGGCGGCCGCACCGGCGACGCCGACCGCGTGTTGACGCTGGCCCGTGCCGACCGGACCCCCATCCCAAACACGTTGTCAGAGTCATTCGATGCCGTCGCTGGTGAACTGACCCAGCTGCGCGTTCGGCTGATGGAGTTGTTGCCGGATCCGTCGTTAACTCCAGATGAGCGACTTGCGCGCCTCGCCCGGGTAGTTCCAGACTCCCAGCTGGTCACGGCTCATCGCCGCACTGCCAGGCGCAAGCTTGCCGATCTTCGTCGACGTCTTGATGAACTGGTACCTGACGATCGGCTGTCGCACGCTCAGAGGCTTGAGTGGTTGGTTTCCCGAGTCGATCAGCTCGTTTCAGGAGAGCGTCGCTTGATTGAGAAACTCGAGTCAATCGGCGATTACCGGGACACAGACATCGGTGTCTCGCCGCGGCACTGGAAATGACGCACGCGGACCTGTGACGCACTTCGGATCCCAAAACCATCTTAACGGAGCCCAACTGTGACAATGCGTGCTCCTGGGTCGCGGCTGGTTGAGCTGCTGTGGGCTGGCCAGGCCATATCTCTCGTGGGCTCGGGCGCCTCTACAATTGCGCTCTCGTTGGTAGTCTACGAGCGGACAGGAAGCGTCGCTTCGCTCGCCGCCATTGTCGCGACAAAAGCAAGCCGCATCTATCTATCTATCTATCTATCT
>JACDBB010000116.1 GCA_013695145.1 Euzebyales bacterium | reverse complement strand
GTCGACCTGCACCTGGAGGCCGACGAGGCGCTCCTGGACGCGACGGTGGGGCTGCAGGCCCAGGCCAACCGGCTGGCCGGCGCGCGGCTGCGGGTCATCGAGCGGGTCGACGCCCGTGAGGCCTACGGCGCCGACGGGGCGGTCACCGCGGCGTCGTGGCTGCGGGGACGCACCCGCGCCAACCGGGGCGCGGCGGCCGCGCAGGTGCAGGCGGCCCGCCGGCTGCGCGACCTGCCCAGGTTGGCCGCCAGTCTTGCGGCCGGCAGGGTCAGCTGGGCGCACGCCGCCGAGATCACCCGCGCGGCCATACCGGCCCGCATGCCCGCCATCCAGGCCGCCGAGCAGGCGCTGGTCGACCTGGCCGAGTCCGCCCAGCCGCGCGATGTGCGCCGGGCGGTGGCCCGGGTGCGCGATCTGGCCGACCCCGACGGCGCCGACCCCGACGACCCGAACCAGGATCCGGGGGCGGGCATCACCGACGCGCACGGCCGCGACCTGCGCCGCGAAGCGTGGCTGTACCGCGGCATCGACGGGCTGTGGGAGCTGCGCGCCACCCTTGACACCCTGGCCGGTGAGGCGCTGGCCACCGCGCTTGACGCGATGTGCCGCCCCGATGTCGGCGACCCCGACGACACCCGCACCCCCGCCCAGCGGCGCGCCGACGCGATCGGCGACCTCGCGCAGGCGTGGCTGGACCGCGGCGAGGGGCCCACCCGTCAGGGCGCCAAGCCGCATCTGCTGGCCACCATCGACCTCACCGGGCTGCTGTCCGACGACGCCGCCCAGGCCGTGCGCGACGGCCGGCTGCGCTTCAGCGGCGACGTCGACCCCGACGTCATCCGCCGCTACATCGCCGGCTGCGACCCCAAGCTGACCGTGGCGCTGACCCTGGGCCCATGGCGGGTAGTCAACATTGGGCGCACGATGCGCACCCTGCCCTCATGGCTGCGGGCCATCCTTGAGACCGTCCATCGCCGCTGCCGGGGGCCCGACTGCGACCGGCCCGCCATCTGGGGCCAGGCCCACCACATCCGCGGCTGGGCCGACGGCGGCGACACCGACCTCAACGGTTCGATGCCGGCCTGCGACCCCCACCACGACCTCATCACCACCAAAGGCTGGACCGCCACCCTGGACCCCGACACCGGCATCGTCACCTGGACCAGCCCCACCGGCCACATCATCCACGTCCCCCCCCCGCCTGACCGTGAGACCGGGTCGGCGCGGGGAGGACGGCTGGCTGGACGTGCGCCCCTGCGCACCTGGCGGGTCGAGCCGCTGAACGCCGGCGCTGTCCGGGCACGGTGCTGGCGTGGTGCGGAGTGCGCCGCGCCGCCGAGCCGCAGCGCGGGCTCCCTTCCCGCGTCAGCCGCGCAGCCGGAACTCCTCGTAGTGCAGCCGGTCCCTGCCCACCCCCGCTGCGGACAGCTGGGGCACCAGCGCGTCGAGCATCGGCGCGGGACCGCACAGGAACACCTGCCGGCGCAACAGGTCGCCCGAGGTCGCCGCGACGCGGTCCGCGGTCAACAGCCCCTCGGTGTCGAACGGCACGGTCACCAGTCGCAGCCCGGGAGTGCGGTCCGCGAGGTCGGTCAGCTCGTCGAGGAACACCGCGGACTCGGCGGTCTGGGTGCAGTAGTAGAAGTCGATCTCGCGGTCCGACAGGTCGAGGCTGCGCGCCATCGCGAGGAACGGGGTGACGCCGATGCCGCCCGCGATCCACACCTGCCGGCGCAGGTCATGGCCACGGTGCCAGAAGCCGCCGTAGGGGCCCTCGATCACGACCGGCGCGCCCGGAGACACGTACGCGAGCCCGGACGTGAAGTCGCCGAGGGCCTTGATCACCAGCCGCAGCTCGGTGTCTTGGGGACCTGAGGTGATCGAGAACGGGTGCGCCTCCCGGGTCACCGCATCGTCGTCGATCGCGATGAACACGAACTGCCCCGGCTCGAAGCGCAGCGGGTCATCGACCGGCGTGAGGGCCAGCTCATTGATGTCGTCGTGGACGGGCGTGATCCGGGCGACCCGGTAGGCGTGGCGGCGCACCAGCTGCTGCCACAGCAGCGACCGGTACAGCCAGGCGCCCGCGCCGACGACGCTGGCGCCGACCAGGTAGGCGTGCAGCGGGCTGCTCTGCGCGGCGACGCCGGGGACCAGCAGGACGTGCACGGCCGCCGCGACGAACACCACGCCGATGAGGCGGTGCATCCGCTGGAACGTCTCGTGGCGCATCCGCCCGAACAGGCTCAGCGCGACGATCGTGGCGAACCCCGCCAGCGCTCCGACTCCGACGGCGACGCCAGGCTCGCCGAGGACGCTGACCAACCCGCCGGGATCGGACGCGACCACGGAGCCCAGCATCAACACGACGTGGAAGGTCAACAGGCAGCCGACCGCGATGCCCAGACGCCGGTGGAAGCGGTACATGCGGTCGAGGCTGCGGAACAGCCGCTCGATCCACGGCAGGCGCGCGCCGAGGAGCAGGTTCGTCGCGAAGGTCACGTAGGCGCACAGCCCGGCGAGCAGACCCAGGCTGCGCAGCGCCCCGGGCACGGTCTGAAACGCGGACGTCATGGCGGGAGTGACCAACCAGAGCAGCACCGGCGGCAGGCTCGGCAGCAGCACGGCGAACCACGCCGGCCCGTGCAGCGACTGCCGCGTCACGAAAGGCGGGTCCTCGAGGTCGTCGATCTGCGGTTCGGAGGTCATCGCAGTCCTCACCTCACGCCGCCTCGCAGCGGTCGCACATGCAAGCGCGGCGAATCCTAGCCGCGCCAGTAGGTGGCTCGATCGGCGAGCGTGCTGGCGGCTCGGCCGAGCCGGCTCGGGAGGGCAGTCGCGCCGGTCATGAACGCGCACTGGTCGGGCTGAGTGACCTCACCAAGTCGCTCAGTCGCACCACCGCGCGCGTCGAAGGTCAGGCGCGCGTGAAGGTCCGCCAGACGACCTCGCCGTCGTGCAGCGCGTCGGTCCGGTGCAGCCCCGCACGCCGCGCGACGGCCGCGGACGCCGCATGCTCGGGATGGATGTTCGCGGTGATCGGGTCGACACCGCGGTGGCGCAGCCACTCCACGAGCGCGCCGGCACCCTCGGAGGCGTAACCCTTTCCCTGCCACCGCACGCCGATCACCCATGCGACGTCGGCGCGGTACGCGTCGCCGACCGCGACGAGCGTGGCCTGCAGGGTGCCGACCGCGTCGCCATCGCTGCGCACCACCCAGTTGAGCCAGATCTCCCCCGCTGCGTCGGAACCGGCGACGAGCCGCTCGTAGCGCCTCCGGAGCTCTGCGGCGGTCGCCGGTCGGCCGCCGATGTAGGCGTGCAGCGCGCGGTCACCGAGCACCCCGGCCAGCTCGTCGGCGTCGGAGACGCGCAGCGGCTCGACCGTGAGCCGCTCCGTGCGCAGGATTGTAATTTCCACGGCCGCGAACCGTAGCGTGAACCGCGCGCAAGGGCCCGCGCGCGCCGTGCCGCACGGATAGCGTGCGCAGCGACGGGTAGGACACGCGCGACAGCGTCACCGACGACCAGCGGTGAAAGGTGAAGAACATGGCGCCCCGGGGCGCCCGGCGCGACCGGGTCCAGATCCAGCGGGTCAGCCCCACGGTCGACTGCGGTCGCTACGCGGCCACAGCCGTCGTCGGCGACGACGTCGCCGTGGGAGCGGACATCTTCCGCGAGGGGCACGAGGCGCTCGCCGCTGTCGTGCGCTACCGCGGACCCGTCGGAGGCTGGCTGGAGACCCCGATGGAGCTCGACTCCAACGACCGCTGGTACGGCACGGTGCCGGTCGACCGGGTGGGTCAGTGGCGCTTCGGAGTGATCGCCTGGACCGACCACTTCGCGTCGTGGCTGGACGGGCTGCGCAAGAAGCACGGAGCGGGCCAGACCGACCTGTCGCTGGAGCTCGAGGAGGGCGCGCTGCTGCTGGAGCGCCGCCCCCAGCCCAACAAGCGGGTCGCCGTGGCGCTGGCCGAGACCGCCGGCTTCCTGCGCAGCGACGCCGACGTGTCGGCCAAGGTCGCCGCTGCCGGCGCGCCAGAGTTGCTCATGCTCCTGGCACACCATCCCGAGCGCCTCGACGCGGCCACCTCCAGGCCCGAGCTGCCGCTGTGGGTCGACCGCGAGCGCGCCCGCTTCTCCGCCTGGTACGAGATGTTCCCCCGCTCCGAGGGCGCGACCTGGCCGTCCGAGGCCAGCGGCCGTCGCCCGCGCAGCGGCACCTTCGCTGACGCCGCCAAGCGCCTGCCCGCCATCGCGGCCATGGGCTTCGACGTCCTGTATCTCCCGCCGATCCACCCGATCGGCACGACCAACCGCAAGGGCAGCGGCGGACCCAGGGACCTCCACCCCGGCCCGCACGATCCCGGCGTCCCGTGGGCGATCGGCAGCGCCGCCGGCGGGCACGACGCCGTGCATCCCGACCTCGGCACGCTGGAGGACTTCGACGCCTTCGTGGCCGCGGCCGGCGACAACGGGCTCGAGGTGGCGCTCGACTTCGCGATCCAATGCTCTCCCGACCACCCGTGGGTGAGCGAGCATCCCGAGTGGTTCCGCCACCGGGCCGACGGCACCATCGCCTATGCGGAGAACCCTCCGAAGAAGTACGAGGACATCTACCCGATCGACTTCGACACCGACGACCGTGAGGGCCTGTGGTCGGAGCTCAGGCGCGTCCTCGACTTCTGGCTCGCGCGCGGGATCCGCATCTTCCGCGTGGACAACCCGCACACCAAGGCGCTGCCGTTCTGGGAGTGGCTGATCGCCGAGGTCCGCGCCGAGCACCCGGAGACGATCTTCCTGGCGGAGGCGTTCACCCGGCCCAAGATGATGCAGACGCTGGCCAAGCTGGGGTTCAACCAGAGCTACACCTACTTCGCCTGGCGCAACTCCAAGCGCGAGCTCACCGACTACCTCACCGAGCTCGCGCACGGCGAGATGGCTGACTACTTCCAGCCGAACTTCTGGCCCAACACCCCCGACATCCTCACGGAGTACCTGCAGCATGGCGGCCCGCCGGCGTTCAGGATCCGCCTCGTGCTGGCCGCGCTGCTGTCCCCCTCCTACGGCATCTACTCCGGCTACGAGCTGTCCGAGAACACCCCGCTGGAGCCCGGCAGCGAGGAGTACTGGGAGTCGGAGAAGTACCGCTACCGCCCCCGTGACTGGGACGCACCCGGCTCACTGGCGCCCTACATCGCCCGCATCAACCAGATCCGCGCGGAGCACCGCGCCCTGCACGGCCTGCGCAACATCTGGTTCCACCACGTCGGCAACGAGGCGCTCCTGTGCTTCTCCAAGGTCGCCAAGCACCGCACTGACCCGATCCTCGTCATCGCGAACCTCGACCCCGACCAGCCCCAGGAAGCGACCACCTGGCTGGACCTGTGGCAGCTCGGGCTGGAGCACGCCGGCCCGTTCGAGGCCCATGACCTCCTCACCGACACCACATTTATCTGGCACGGACCGCAGAACTACGTGCGCCTGGACCCGCACGTCGAGCCGGCCCACGTCCTGCGCCTGCGAGCCCTGTAGCGTGCGCGCGCGCCACGCCACCGTCCCCGAGGACCAACCCCCCGCATGAGCCTCACCCACGACCCCGAATGGTACAAGACCGCCATCTTCTACGAGGTGGTCACCCGCGGCTTCTACGACGCCAACGGCGACGGCACCGGCGACATCCGCGGCCTCATCGACAAGCTCGACTACCTGCAGTGGCTGGGCGTCGACTGCCTGTGGCTGCTGCCGTTCTACGACTCGCCGCTGCGCGACGGCGGTTACGACATCCGCGACTTCCACAAGGTGCTGCCGGAGTTCGGCACCGTCGACGACGTCGCCGAGCTGCTCGAGGCCGCGCACGTGCGCGGCATCCGCGTCATCGCGGACATGGTGATGAACCACACCAGCGACGAGCACCCGTGGTTCCTGGAAGCGCGGCAACCGGGCTCGCCCATGCGGGACTGGTACGTGTGGGGCGACCATGACGAGCGCTACCCGGACGCCCGGATCATCTTCGTCGACACAGAGAAGTCGAACTGGAGCTGGGATCCCGACGCGGGCGCCTACTACTGGCACCGGTTCTTCAGCCACCAGCCCGACCTCAACTACGACAACCCCGAGGTCGCCGAGGCGATGCTGGACGTCGTCCGGTTCTGGCTCGGCCTGGGATTCGACGGCCTGCGGCTCGACGCGATCCCCTACCTGTACGAGCGGGACGGGACCAACTGCGAGAACCTGCCGGAGACCCACGCCTACCTGCGCAGGCTGCGGGCCATGGTCGACGAGGAGTTCGAGGACAAGATCCTGCTCGCCGAAGCCAACCAGTGGCCGGCGGACGTCGTCGACTACTTCGGGGACGGCGACGAGTGCCATATGGCGTTTCACTTCCCCGTGATGCCGCGCATGTACATGGGGGTGCGCCGCGAGGAGGCCAAGCCGATCATCGAGGTGCTCGAGCACACGCCTGCGATCCCCGGCAACGCACAGTGGGGCATCTTCCTGCGCAACCACGACGAGCTGACGCTGGAGATGGTCACCGACGAGGAGCGCGACTACATGTACGACGCGTACGCGCGCGACCCGCGGATGCGGGCGAACGTGGGCATCCGCCGCCGCCTCGCGCCGCTGCTCGACAACGGCCGGGACACGATCGAGCTGTTCCACGCGCTGCTGCTCAGCCTGCCGGGCAGCCCCGTCATGTACTACGGCGACGAGATCGGCATGGGCGACAACATCTACCTCGGCGACCGCGACGGGGTGCGGACCCCCATGCAGTGGTCGGGGGACCGCAACTCCGGCTTCAGCCGCGCCGACTTCGCCCAGCTGTACCTGCCGCCGATCATGGATCCCGTCTACGGCTACGCGGCGGTCAACGTCGAGTCTCAGGAGCGCGCCCCCAAGTCGCTGCTGCACTGGGTGCGCAACATGGTGCACGCGCGCAAGGAGCACCCGGTGTTCGGCACGGGGTCGTTCGAGGCGCTGGACTCCGACAACGGCAAGGTGCTGGCGTTCCTGCGCGAGGGCGACGGCGAGGCGCTGCTGGTCGTCGCGAACCTCGCCGCCTCGGCGCAGCCGGTGCAGCTGGACCTGTCACGGTTCGCCGGACGGGTGCCCGTCGAGCTGCTCGGCGGCACCCCGTTCCCGCAGATCGGTGATCTGACCTACCTGCTGACCCTCGCCCCGCACGGCTTCTACTGGTTCGCGCTGGAGGAGCTGTCAGCCTCGTGACGCTGGGGGATCTCGCCGAGCGCGCTCGCTGGCCGCAGGTGGCCGCTGCCATGGCCGGGTGGCTCACCGCCCGCCGCTGGTTCGCCGGCAAGGCTCGGGTGGTGACGGAGGTCGCGGTCCACGACGCCGCCGTGCTGCGCGCCGGGGGCACCGTGGTCCTCGACCTCGTCCTGGCTGTCGGCTACGCCGACGGTGGGACCGAGCTGTACCAGGTGCCGCTCGTGGACAGCGGGACGGACGGCACGATCGCGACCATCGCCGGGATCGGGGTCCGCGACGCGCTGGCGGACCCGGACGGGTGCCGGGTCCTTGGCATGCTGGCCGCGAGTGCAGGGACACCGGCGACAACCACCCGGGGTGCGACGGTCACCGGTCATCCACTGCCGGGCATCGGAGATCTGCACGCGGCCAGCGTCCGCCAGCTGACCGTCGAGCAGTCCAACAGCTCGGTGGTCTTCGACGACGCGTGGATCCTCAAGGTGTTCCGCCGGCTCGAGGACGGGCTGAACCCCGACGTGGAGGTCACCAGGGAGCTGACCGCCGCGGGCAACCCCCACGTGCCCGCGCATGTCGGCGCCCTCGCGCTGACATCGGGGACGCACGTGCACGCGCTGGCCGTCCTGTCGGCGTTCGCCAGCACCGCTGACGAGGGCTGGTCGTTGGCCTGCGCCGAGGCGGCGCAGATCATTGATGGCGCCCCACTTCGGGCGGGTATCGCGGCGAGGGTCGGCGACCTCGGTCGGGTCCTGGCCGGCCTGCACGCTGGCCTGCGTGACGCGTTCGGCCCACGCGCGGGGACCGCGGACGACGCCCGAGCCCTCGCCGACAAGATGCGCCGCCAGGCCCGTCACGCGCTGGACTTGGCGGCGGCGCGGGCCCCACAGAGCGCCGCGGCCGTCCTGGACCGCCGGGCGGAGATCCTGGCGGCCTGCGACGACGTCGCCGCGCTGGGGAGCCTCGGGCCGCTGGTGCGCATCCACGGCGACCTCCATCTCGGCCAGGTGCTGCACGAGCAGGACACGGGCTGGCTCGTCCTGGACTGGGAGGGGGAGCCCGCCCGCCCGCTGGCCGAGCGGCGCCTGCCGGCCAGCCCGCTGCGCGACGTCGCCGGCATGCTCAGGTCCTTCGAGTACGTGTCCGCTCACGCGGCAGGGCGCGCGCAGCCGCCCCCTGCGCTCGCGGGTTGGCGCGACTCCCTGCGCGCCGGGTTCGTCGACGGCTACCTCGAGGCGGCACGCCCCGCCGGCCTGCTCCCCGACGACGACGCCGCGACCGCGACGCTGCTCGCGGCACTGGAGCTGGACAAGGCGACCTACGAGCTCGCCTACGAGCTCGCCAACCGGCCGGAGTGGGTGCCCATCCCCGTCGAAGGCATCCTGCGGGCACTGACGGGGAGGATCTCACCATGACCCGAAACGAAGATCCGAACGCAAGCGACGCCACCGTGACGCACGACTGGACCGCCGACCGGTCCGAGGTGGCCGCGCTCCTGCGCGGCGAGCACCGCGAACCCCACCGTCTGCTCGGGGCCCACGACGTGGCCGGACAAGGGGTGGTGCGCACCTACCGGCCCGACGCCACGGGCGTCGAGGTGCTGGTGGCGGGAGCGCCGCCGGTCACCGCGGAGCGGACCGACCCCGCCGGCTTCTTCGAGGCGCGCCTGCCATCGCGGCCCGCTCCGGCCGCCTACCGTGTCCGTGTCACCTACACCGACGAGCGCTACGAGCTGCACGACGCGTACGCGTTCTGGCCGACCCTGGGTGAGATCGACCTGCACCTCGTTGGCGAGGGGCGCCACGAACAGCTGTGGCGGCGCATGGGGTCATCCGTCATGGAGGTGGAGGGCGTGTCCGGGACGGCGTTCGCCGTCTGGGCGCCCAACGCCAGCGGCGTGCGCGTCGTCGCCGACTTCAACTCATGGGACGGCCGGCTGCACCCGATGCGCGCGCTGGGCGCCTCCGGCGTCTGGGAGCTGTTCATCCCCGACGTCGGCTCCGGTGCCCGCTACAAGTACGAGATCGTCACCGCCGACGGCCGCCTGGTCACCAGGGCCGACCCGTTCGCGTCATGGGCCGAGGTGCCGCCTGGCAACGCCAGCCGCGTGTTCACCTCCCGCTACGTCTTCACAGACGACGACTGGCGGGCGCGCCAGGCCCGACGGCCGGCCCTCACCTCACCGGTATCGATCTACGAGGTCCACCTCGGCTCATGGCGCAAGCACGAGGACACCAGACCGCTCGGCTATCGGGAGATCGCCCACCAGCTGGCCGACCACGTCAGCGAGCTCGGCTTCACCCACGTCGAGCTGCTGCCGGTCGCGGAGCACCCGTTCGGCGGCTCCTGGGGCTACCAGGTCAGCGGCTACTACGCGCCCACCTCGCGTTTCGGCGACCCCGACGACTTCCGCTATCTCGTCGACCACCTGCACCAGCGCGGCATCGGCGTCATCGTCGACTGGGTGCCCGCCCACTTCCCGAAGGACGAGTTCGCGCTCGCAGGCTTCGACGGCACCGCACTGTACGAGCATGCAGACCCGAGGCGCGGCGAGCAGCCGGACTGGGGGACACTGGTGTTCAACTACGGTCGCAACGAGGTGCGCAACTTCCTGGTGGCCAACGCGCTGTACTGGCTCTCCGAACTGCACGTCGACGGCCTGCGCGTCGACGCGGTCGCGTCGATGCTGTACCTCGACTACTCCCGCAAGGCCGGCGAGTGGCTCCCCAACGAGCACGGCGGCAGGGAGAACCTCGAGGCCGTCGCCTTCCTGCAGGAGCTGAACACCCTGGTGTACGGGCGCTGCCCCAATGCGCTGATGGTCGCCGAGGAGTCCACCGCATGGCCCGGTGTCAGCCGCCCCGTCCACCTCGGCGGCCTCGGCTTCGGCTTCAAGTGGAACATGGGCTGGATGCACGACACGCTCAGCTACTTCCAGCGCGACGCGGTCTACCGCCGCTACCACCACCACGAGCTGACGTTCGGGCTGATGTACGCGTGGAGCGAGCACTTCATGCTCCCGCTGTCGCACGACGAGGTCGTGCACGGCAAGCGCAGCCTGCTCGACAAGATGCCGGGCGACCGCTGGCAGAAGTTCGCGAACCTGCGGGCGCTGTACGCGTGGATGTGGGCGCACCCCGGCAAGCAGCTGCTGTTCATGGGCGGCGAGTTCGGCCAGTGGCGGGAGTGGAGCGAGCAGCGTGAGCTGGACTGGCACCTGCTCGAGGAGGCGAACCACGCCGGGCTCATGCGGCTGGTCGGTGACCTCAACCGCACCTACGGCGACCAGCCGCCGCTATGGGCCAACGACGACGATCCCGAGTCCTTCGCCTGGATCGACGCCAACAACGCTGACGCGAACTTCCTGGCGTTCCTGCGCCGAGACGGCGACGGGCGGCCGCTGGCCTGCCTCGCCAACCTCTCGCCCGTCCCGCTGACCGATCTGCGTGTCGGGCTGCCCGGCGCGGGCGCGTGGCGCGAGGTGCTGAACACCGACGCCGCCGTCTACGGCGGCGGCAACGTCGGCAACCTGGGCCGCATCGACGTCCAGCCGACCGCTTGGCACGGCCAGCCCGCCTCGGCCCTGCTCACGGTGCCCCCGCTCGCGACCCTCTGGCTCGCTCCCGAGAGCTGACGCCGCCTGGGGCCTTCTACTCCGCGTGGGGACCGAACTGCAGGAGCAGCGTGCCGTCGACGACGCGGGCAGACACGTCGGCGAGCCGTTGGCCGTTGTTGCGGGAGTGGCGCCGCAGCACCTCGAACGCCTCCGGTGGGGTGCAGCTCAGCTGCTCGCCCAGCTTGCCCTTGGCCTGCTCGATGATCACCCGGCTGTCCAGCGCGCGCTGCAGCTGCTCCGCGAGGAGAACGGCTTCGTTGAGCGCGCGGTGGTTCAGCACGAACGCGGCCGCGGAGGACGCCAGCGTGGCAGCGGCTCCGCGCTCTTCGTCGTCGAGATCCACCACCCCCTCGGCGTACAGGCTCAAAGCGCCGATCCGACGATCGTGCACCTGCACCGGGAAGGCGTGGGCGGTCCTCACCCCCGCCGCTGTCGCGTGCGGTGCGAACGTCGGGAACCGCGTGTCGATCGCGAGGTCGGAGGAGAGCACGGGCGCGCCCTCGTGGAAGGCGGTGTGGCACGGCCCCTCGTCGAGCTGCTCCTGGAGCGCCTCGACCTCGGCGACCGCGGCGTCGGAGGACGCCGCGAACACCAGCCGCTGGTCGCCGCCCGTGAGCATCACCCCCGCGCCGGTCACCGGGAGCAGCGTGACCACCTCGTCGCACAGCGAGTAGAGCACGTCGGCGATGCCGTACTCGGTGATCAGTGTCTGCGCGATGCCCGCGAGCACACGCGCGAAGTGGCCCTGGTCCACGGTCGCCGACTGTATCGCACACCGGGCCGCGCTATGGTCAAGGATCCGGCGTGCCCGCCGTGGGGGTGTGGCCGGTGGCGCAGCCGCCCTTGCCCCATGCAGTGAGCCTTCCGAGGTGCCGGACTTGAAGACCCCCTACGACGCCCACGGCCCGCTGCCGCACGGCGACGGCACCGTCACGTTCCGCGTGTGGGCGCCGCGCGCCGCGCGCGTGCACCTCGTGCTGGACGACGCCGAGCACGCGCTGGAGCCCGCGGCGCCCGGGTGGTTCGCCCGCCGGCTGACCGCCGCGGGCGGCGACCGCTACGGCTTCCGGCTCGACGGTGGCCCGCTGCGTCCCGACCCCGCGTCGCTGCGCCAGCCCGACGGTGTCCACCAGCCTTCCGCGCTGGTCGACTCCTCCGCGTTCGCCTGGTCCGCCGCCGAGGCGACCTGGCGGCCACCGCCGCTGGCCGGCGCGGTCGTCTACGAGCTCCACGTCGGCACCTTCACCGCCGACGGGACGTTCACCGCAGCCGTGGCGCACCTCGACGCGCTGGCCGAGCTGGGCGTCACCCACGTCGAGGTGATGCCGGTCAACGCCTTCAACGGCGTGCGCAACTGGGGTTACGACGGCGTCGGCTGGTACGCGGTCCATGAGGGTTACGGCGGCCCGGAGGGTCTGGCCGGTTTCGTCGATGCCTGCCACAGGACGGGCCTGGCGGTGCTCCTCGACGTGGTGCACAACCACCTCGGGCCCAGCGGCAACTACCTTCCGGAGTTCGGCCCCTACCTGCTCGATGGCCGCGCGGGCGCGTGGGGGCAGGGCGTGAACCTGGACGGGCCCGGCAGCGACGCGGTGCGCGCGTTCGTGATCGGCAACGCGCTGGCGTGGCTGGAGCGCTACCACCTCGACGGGCTGCGCCTGGACGCCGTCCACGCGCTGCTCGACACCTCGGCCGTGCCGGTCCTGGCCGAGCTGGCCGGCGCGGTCGACGCGCTGTCGGTGCGCCGGCGCAAGCCGCACCTGCTGATCGCCGAGAGCGACCGCAACGACCCGCAGACGGTCCGGCCCCGGCTGGTCGGCGGCCTCGGCCTCGATGGTCAGTGGGCCGACGACCTGCACCACGCCATCCACACCGCGGTCACGCGCGAGCGCGACGGCTACTACGGCGACTTCTCCGGCCTGCCCGACGTCGCCCGCGCCTACCGGCGCGGCTTCGTCTACGACGGGGAGCGCTACTCGCCGTACCGACAGCGTCACGTCGGCGCGCCGCTGCCCGACGACGTCAGCGGCCACCGACTGGTCGCGTGCGTCCAGAACCACGACCAGGTCGGCAACCGCGCGGCCGGTGACCGGCTCACCGCGCTCGTGGGCGCCGACCTCGCGCGGGTCGCGCTGCTGCTGCTCTGCGCCGCGCCGCACACGCCACTGCTGTTCATGGGTGAGGAGTACGGCGAGACCCGACCGTTCCAGTTCTTCACCGCCCACCCCGAGCCCGACCTCGCCGAGGCGGTGCGCGCCGGGCGCCGCGAGGAGTTCGCCGCGTTCGAGTCCTGGCAGGGCCAGGTGCCCGACCCGCAGGACGTCGCGACGCAGCAGCGCTCGACGCTCGACCGCGACATGGCCACAACCGCCGCCGGGCACGCCAGGCTGGCGCTGGTGGGCGACCTCATCCGCGCGCGCCGCGCCCATGACGCCCTCGGCAACGGCCGCCGCGACCTGGTCGAGACGGTCCGCGCAGATGACGAGGTGCTGGCGGTGATCCGGTCCAGCGAGGTGAGTCCGCCGGTGATGGTTGTGGCCAACCTCGGCGCCAGGGCGGCCCGCATCGGCGTCCCAATAGCTGCCGCCTGGACGCCGCTGCTTGACACCGCTGAGATCACCTACGGCGGAGACGGGACGGTCACGACGTCCGTGGGCGACGCGGTGACCGTCCCGTCCCGCAGCGCCGCGCTGCTGCGGCGCGCTGGGTGAGCGGCCGCGGCTAGCGCTTGCGCGAGCCGCCCTTCGTGCCCTTCGAGCGTGACTTGGCGCGGGGCCGGAGCTCGGCCTGGCGCGCCTCGAGCTCGGCGAGGACCCGGTCCAGGACACCACGCTCAGCGAGCGTGTCGTGCAGCGTGCCCTGCACCTGCGCGGCGTGCTGCTGCTCGCCTTCGGCCGCCAGCACCTCGGTGAAGGCCTCGACGCGCCGCCGGTAGCCGATATGCCCGAAGGTCTCGGCCGCAACGGCCGGGCTTGCGAGCAACGCAGCCTCGAGATCCTGCTGCGCGGCCTTCGGCTGCGCCTTCACGGTCACGATGTCCGCGCCCACGTCGCCCAGGGCCCTGCCGTCCGCGGCCGATCCGTTCCTGGACGCCCCCTCGGGGATCCGCAGCTGCTTGCCCTCGGCCGCCACCGGCGCGCCCAGCGCGTAGCGGGCGTGCAGCGCGACGCGCCGATCGCCGAGACGCTCGGCCACCTCGTGCAGCGTGTCGTTGGCCCCGTCCAGAACGCGGCTGCCGTCGAACGCCAGCACCCGGCCCACCTTCTCGGTGAACACGTCCTGCGCCAGGTACTCCTCGTCGTAACCATGCGGCGGGGCGACCCGCAGCAGGAGCGGTTCGGAGACGACGTCGCCGTCACCCGTCTGCAGCGCCACCTGCACGAGGTAACGCCCCGGTTCGGCGAGATCCCATCCGCCGATTCCCACCGAGACGGGCAGGGCGGCGTAGTGGGACTCGCCAGGGTGCAGGACCACCGTGTCAGGCTCCAAGCAGTAGCGCGCGAACGGCGCGAACTGTCGCGCCGCCTGCCCCTGCCGCTTGACGATGACCGTCATGTTGTCCGCTGAGCGCAGAAGCGACGTGTCGATCAGCTGCGGCCGCGTCGTCGAGTTGGTCAGCTTGAGCTCGAGCACGACGGGCTCGAGAAACTCGAACTCGGGCCGCTCCCGGTTGGCGCGGACCACCAGCTCAAGCGCAGGCTCGGCCACGACGTCGGCCTGCTCGAAGCCGTGGTGGTCGAACCAGTCGGCGTTGCCCATCTGGACGAACCGCTCCGGCGCGTGCCGCATGAACAGCAGCTCGGCGTCGCTGAAGCGGTAGGCGAAGTCCGCGAAGAACGCGGTCTGGCCGCCGGACACGTTGTACGGATAGTTCATGAACGAGCGCGCCTCGGGCTCGTCGGCCAGGCCCGGCAGCCACGGCGTGCCGTACGGCGCCCCGAGGCTCTTCTGCCACGAGTGCGCCAGGTTGAACGCATGCCCCATCTCGTGGGCGGCGGTCCAGAAGCGCATGCGCTGGACCCAGGCGGCCGGCGCGGCGTCACCCGCGGGCGCCTGGGAGACGAACGAGTCGTTGAACATCGCCGTGCCCTGCCGATGGTTCGGGCCGATGTCGTCGAACATGATCCCGCCGAGCCTCGAGCCCTGGACGTGCTGGCGAGCGAAGAAGACCCACAGCGACCATTGCGCCGCGTTCGCGAAGCGTGACCAGTAGGTCTGCATCGCGTCGTGCATCTCCTGATCGGACCACTGGGTGTCGCCTCCGGCGTCCGCGGACGGGATGATGTTGTCGCCGGTGGACCTGCTCACGTCGAAGCCGGCGCGCCGGTAGACGGTCTCGAGCGTCAGGTTCTCCGCGGGGAGTGTCCCCGGACGGTTGGGGTGGGCGTGCGTGTCGACGCTCAGCGTCGCCGCCTGGCCCTGCTCGCAGTCGTACTCGAACTCGACCTTGTGGTGGTAGGCGGACTCGTAGCGGTAGGTGCGGGTGGCGGTGGGTGCTCCGCCGGTGAACGCGACGGTGGCGGTACGGAGCCACGGGAACGGGCCTGCGACCTTGATGTCGACGGAGCTGTGCGGCAGCAGGGCGGCGTTCCCGTCGCGGTACCAGATGGTGCCTGTCCACCGGTTCGGACCCGCGGGTGCGAGGTCGGCGATCCAGTGCAGCCGGCCGACGAGCCAGCCGCGGATGGTGCCGCTGGCCACCATCTGCGGGTAGCGACCGTCCACGTCGAGGCGGAGGTCCTCCACGACCGAGCGGCCGGGGCGGGGCAGGACCGGTGGGTCCAGCGGCGGGAACGGGCGACCGGGGATCACCGGGATCTCGGGGCGACCGGGGATCCCGGGCACGCCCGGCGCCGGGACCGGACCGTCGGGAACGGGCGTGAGCCCCTCCACGCCGTCCGCGCCCCTGGCGAACGGCCACGGCAGCCAACGGCGTCGCTGGTAGAGGCCGCTCACCGTCCTCAGGCGCGGCAGGATGGGCGGGTCCAACGGGATCGGGACCAGGTCGAGCGCGTCTTCGGCAGGCGCGTCTGGTTCGTCGAGGGTGGTCATGGTGTCTCCTTGCGAGTCGCCGCGCCCGTCCCGCTGACGGCCGCGTGCAGGTCGTGCAGGTCGTGCAGGTCGTGCAGGTCCCGCCACGCCGTGCCCGCTCAGACGTACCCGAAGGGTTCGTCCGAGACGGTCCAGTCAAGCTCCGCGCGATCGCGGATCAGACTGACCCCCACCCACGTCTGGCCGGCGACCGGAACGGTGCGGGGACCGCCGGCTTCGCTGCCGCCGATGTCCACGGCCACCTCGCGGTCACCTTCCGCGACGTCGAGATCGAACGACGAGGCGAGGCCGATCTGGAGGCGGGTCGTGACGCGGTCCCGAAACACTTCGCGGCCGTCGACGCTGACGACCACCTCCTCGCCCGCGAACCCCTCCCGCAGGGCGACGTGCAACTGCGCCACGACAAGCCTCCAGCACTGCCGTGCGCCGTCCAGGTCAGCAGGTTGCGGCGGCAACCTGCCCGTCCCGCCGGACGTGGGCGACGCCATGGTGTTGCAACGGTGACGTTACGCCTGCTCGTCGGCCTTGCATAGTGGGAATTTTCGCTCCCCCGCTCGGGGGTTGACCCCACATGACCACGGCAGCGGCCATACTGCCGTGCCATGCAGCCGTTCATCCTCCACGCCCACTTCTACCAGCCGGAGCGCACCAACCCGTGGACGCAGACGCTGGATCCGGAGCCGTCCGCCGCGCCGTTCCGTGACTGGAACGAGCGCGTCCATGCCGAGTGCTACCGCCCCAACGGTACGGCGAGGATCTTCGACACCGACCGCCGCGTCGAGCGGATCGTCAACAACTACGAGCGCCTGTCGTTCAACTTCGGGCCCACGCTGCTGCGCTGGATGGAGCGACGCCATCCCGAGACGTACGCCAAGGTGCTGGACGGGGACTGGCGGGCCACCGCCCTGACGGGGCACGGCAACGCCCTCGCGCAGGCGTACAACCACATGATCCTGCCGCTGGCGACCGCACGCGACCGGCGCACCCAGATCCGCTGGGGCATGGCGGACTTCCGGCACCGGTTCAACCGCCAGGCGGAGGGCATGTGGCTGCCCGAGACCGCGGCCAATCCGGCGACGCTCGACGCGCTGATCGACGAGGGTGTCCGCTTCACCATCCTTGCGCCCCACCAGGCGCACCGCGTCCGTCGCCACGCGACTGCTTCCGACGCCGAACCGTGGCACGACGTCGGCGCCGGCATCGACACCGGCCGGGCCTACCGCCACCACCACCGTGACGGCTCAGGCCGCACCCTCACGGTGTGCTTCTACGACGGTGCGCTGGCCCAAAGCCTTGCGTTCGATCCGAACGCGACGGAGGCCGACGTCCTGGTCGAGCGTCTCAAGCAGTCCACGCCTGGTCATGCTGGCTTGGTCCACGCCGCCCTGGACGGTGAGACCTTCGGCCACCACCACGCCTTCGGGGAGCTCGGTCTGGCGTACACCCTCTTCGAGGCGGCCGAGCGCGAGGGCCTGCGGCCGACCTCCTACGGGGCGTGGCTAGCCGAACATCCGCCGCTCGACGACGTCGAGATCGTGCAGGGTGAGGGCACGGCGTGGAGCTGCGCACATGGGCTCGGCCGCTGGTATCGCGACTGCGGGTGCGCCACGGACAGCGAGCCGGGCTGGAACCAGGCTTGGCGCACCCCCCTGCGCGCGGCGCTGGACGTGGTTCGGGACGCCGCCGCCGAAGCGTTCGAGGTGCGCGGCGCGGCGCTGGCCAAGGATCCGTGGGCGGCGCGTGACGACTACGTGCACGTCCAGCTCGGCGACCTCACGCCCGCCCAGTTCCTGGAGCGCCATGCGCTGCGCCACCTCGGCGACCGCCAGAGGACCGATCTGTGGACGCTGCTGGAGGCCCAGCGACACGCCATGGTCGCCTATACCAGCTGTGGCTGGTTCTTCGCCGACGTGGCGGGGATCGAATCCGTCTACGTCATGCGTTCCGCCGCGCGGGTCCTCGGCCTGCTCGCAGAGCTCGGCGTGGCGGGTGAGGCCAGGACCACCGCGCTGGAGCACCTCTCGCAGGCGCGCAGCAACCGGCCGGGGGCTGGTACGGGCGCCGACGTGTGGCGAGCCAAGGTCGAGTCGTCCGAGGTCACCCCGACGCGCATCGCGGCGCACCTGGCCCTGGTCGGCCTGGCCAGACCTGAGGTGGCGGCGACGGTGGGGGCCGACGGGCGCCTCGGCTTCGCGGGCCATCACGTCACCGTCCGCGACCGGCGGCTCGAGCGTCGCGGGCGGGTGACGCTTGGCACCGCCAGGATGACGGTGGCGTCGACGGCGACCGGCCGGGCGACTGACCTCGCCGTCGCCGCGCTGCATCTCGGCGGTCTGGACTTCCACGGCGTCGTGGCGAACGACCCGGGCGCCGCGGCGTTCGGCGTGGCGGCGGACCGTCTCTGGCAGGCGTTCCCCGCCGCACCCCTGGCACGGGTCATCGGGGCGCTCGAGGAGGTCCTGCCGCGCGGCGACCAGAACGCGTTCGGCGTCGAGCAAGCGCTGCCGCAGGGCCGCCAGGAGATCGTCGGTGAGATCGTCACCGAGCTCACCGACCGCTTCCGCGAGCAGTACGGGCGCCTGTACCACGACCATCGCCGGGTGCTGGAGATGCTGTCCGTCGCCGGCTACGAGTTGCCCGACGACGTCCGGCTCGGCGTGGAGCGGGCGTTGGCTGCCCAGCTGCACCGGCAGCTGGGCACGGCCGCCACGGACGACCTGGCGGCGTTCCGTGCGATGGAGGCGACGGTGGAACAGGCCCGGTCACAGGGCCACGAGCTGGACCTCGCACCCGTGGCGGTCGCGCTGACCCGAGCGGTCACCGGCGCCGCTCGCACGGCCAGCGCCAGCCTGTCCGAACCCGACGTCGCGATCGTGCAGGCGTGGCTGACCCTGTCGGGGGACCTCGGCGTCGACCTGGACCTGTCACGCGCCCAGGAGCACGCCTACGAGGCGGCGGTCAGGGCGAAGGCGGGTCGCCTGGGGCCGGCTGAGGCCGACACGGTCGCCCGGCTCGGCGCGGCGCTCGGCCTCTCGCCGGTCGCCTGGTCGGTCCGTCATCATTCAGCCTGAACTGTTATTATCCTGCCATGCTGGTACGTACGCACTCCGGAGGATGAGAATCGCCCGTCGCAGGCTGGGCCGACACTGTGTCGGAACAGCCACGCATAGCGCAGGAATCTCGACACGGTGTCGACCCCGGGGGGGTCCCCCCTGGGCGCTCAGAGTTATTCACGTGTCAGCGCGGGACCGCGAGCGACGAGCAGCGCAACGGGCAGCGCTGACAGGACCTGCGCGAGCGGCAAGCGGTCACCGGCCGCGCCGGGGCCGCCGAGCGCGTCGCGCCAGGCGGTGCCCGCAAGGTCGTCGGGCAGCGCGACGGCGGTGTCGGCCCAGACCTCGCCGACGGGCGGCGCGAGGGCGTCGCCCATGACCGCGCGCGGCAGCCTGGATGCGACCACCACGACGGCGTCCCCGTCGGGCGCCAGGCGGGCGAAGGCGACGACGTGGGCGGCCCAGCGGCCGGTGACCTCCAGTGGCAGGTACTCGCCCTGCGCGCCGAACGCGCCAGGACGCTCGCGCCGCGCGCGCAGGGTGCGCGCCAGAACCCACGTCTTGACCAGGCCGTCGACCGGCGCGGCCAGCAGGTCCGCGGGGTGGGCGGCCTCCAGCGCCCGCAGCCGTGCGGAGCGCTCCGCAGGGTCGACCGGGCGCCGGTTGTCCGGGTCGACCAGGTCGTCGGTCCAGCCCTCCGTGCCCTGGTAGGTGTCGGGCACACCTGGGCTGGTGCAGCGCAGCACGACCTGCGACAGCGACGAGGTGACCGCGATCGCGTTGACCCGCTGCCCCAGCGCGTCCAGCTCGTCGAGGAACGGCGAGTCGTCGGCGAGCAGCGCGGCGAGGAAGTCGCGGACCCCGGCCTCGAACGCGAGGTCGGGGTCCGCCCAGGTGGTGCGCAGCGCTGCCTCCCGCAGCGCCTTCTGCGCGTAGGCGTGCACGCGCTCGCGCAGCGCCGGCAGGCGGTCGCGCGCCCCGCCGGGCGGCCAAATCCCGACCAGCGTCTGATACAGCAGGTATTGTGCAGCCTGGTCGTCGAGCAGGTGGGCGTGGGTACCGCGCCAGCGCCGCACGGCGCCCGCCCACTCCGCCGGCAGCTCAGTGAGGGCTGCGCTGCGCAGGCGCACGTCCTCGCCGCGCTTGGTGTCGTGGGTCGAGGTGGTGAGCAAGCCTGCGGGGCAGCGCTCGGCCCTGCGGCTGTTGGCCGCGTGGAAGGCGGCCACGTCGTGGCCGAACGGCACCGGCTCCACGCCCACCTCGTTGAGGGCCAGCAATCGGTGCTGGCGGTACAGGAACGTGTCCTCCACCCCCTTGGCCATCGCCGCGCTCGAGACCTGGGCGAACCGCACCGCGAAGCGTGCCAGCGCGGGCGTCGCGGCCCGCCGACCCCCGAGCGCGTCGCGTGCGAACGCCCACAGGTGGTCGGATACGCCCGGCGCCTCCGCCCGTGCGGTCTCCATGGCTTCCTCCAGCAGCGCCGCGTCCTCGCCTCGTGCCGTCTCGCCCGGCACGGTGTACGTCCGGTACACCGGCAGGGCGGCGACCAGCGCCGTGACGGCGGCCCGGCACGACACCAGGTCCACGTCGCGGGCGACCAGATCCTCAGCGCAGGCGAGCTGGAGCCGGCGGGCAAGCCGGTCGGCATCGGCCGCGAGGCAGCCGTCGAGCATCTCGGTCTTCGCCGCACGAGCGGCGGCGCGCCAGTCGTCAGGCCGCGATCCTCCCCCCGGGGCCGACCCGGGCCACGATTCGAACTCGGCGGCCAGGGCGGTGAACGCGTCCTCGGCGGCGGGGTCGACGAACAACCGCGTCACGTCGCCGAGGAAGTCGTAGCCCGTGCCGCCCGCGACCGGCCAGTCCGGCATCCGTTCCCCCGGACCGAGGATCTTCTCGACCACGATCCACGTGCCCTGGGGCGCCTGCGCGGCCAACCGGCGCACGTAGCCGGTCGGATCGGCCAGCCCGTCGACGTGGTCGATCCGCAGTCCGTCCAGGACGCCTTCGGTGAGCAGCCGGAGGATCGTGCCGTGGACGTCATCGAAGACCGCCTCGTCCTCCACACGGACGGCGGCCAGCTCGTTGATCGCGAAGAACCGGCGGTAGTTGACCACCCGGTCGCCGATCCGCCAGTGGACCAGCCGGTAGTGCTGGGCCTCGAGGAGCTCGTGCAGGTCGTCGTGCGCGGCCATGGACCCAGCCGCCAGCGGGAAGCGGTGCTCGTGGTAGGCCACCCAGGGTCGTCCGTCGTCCGCCGCGACCTCCAGCCCCCCCGCCGCGAGCACCTCGCCGTACGGTGCCCCCAGCACGGGCAGGATGACCTTGCCGCCTGCGCCGGGCAGCGCCGGCTCCCAGTCGACGTCGAAGCGCCTGGCGGCCGGGCCGCCGGGGCCCTCGGCGAGCAGGTCGGTCCACCAGCGATTCGCGGGATCGACGCCCACGTGGTTGGGCACGAGGTCAGCGACAAGCCCCAGGCCGTGCGCGTGCGCGGCGTCGGCCAGCGCCCGCAGTCCATTCTCGCCGCCCAGCTCGGCGTCCACGCGCCGCGGGTCCGTCACGTCGTAGCCATGCGTGCTGCCAGGGCGGGCCTCGAGAATCGGTGACAGGTAGATGTGCGTCACGCCGAGCGCGTCGAGATCGGCGAGCTGCGCGGTCACCGCCGGGAAATCCACACCGTTGCGCAGCTGGATCCGGTACAGCGAGAGCGGCTGGCGGTCCCTCACCTGGCGCCGTCCTCCCGGCGCAGCAGCAACAGGGAGCGCTCGGGCAGCGTGAGCTGGGCGCCGGGTCGCTGCGCGCCGCGTGGCTGCGGCTTGTCGGGGTGAGCGGTGTCGACGACCGCGCGCCAGCGCCGGCCGAGCTCCCGGGCGGGGAGTGTGAAGGTGAGGGCGTCGTGACCGCCGTTGACCAGCAGCAGGAAGCTGTCGTCGAAGACCCGCCGTCCGCGCACGTCCGGTGTGGGGATGCTGCGACCGTTGAGGAACGCCATCAGCGCGCTCGAGCTGCCGTCCGACCAGTCGTCGTCGTCCATCCGCTGTCCGTCGGGGCGCAACCAGACGAGATCGGGGTTGCCCGTGCCGTCCTCGCCGAGGAAGAACCGCCGGCGTCGGAAGACGGGGTGCTCGCGACGCAGCCACACGAGGTGGCGGGTGAAGGCGAGCAGCGCCCGCGCCTCGACGTGCTCCGGCTCCCGACCGTCGAGGAACGCCCAGTCGTACCAGGCCAGCTCGTTGTCCTGGCAGTAGGTGTTGTTGTTGCCCCGCTGGGACCGTCCGAACTCGTCGCCGCCGAGCAGCATCGGCACGCCCTGGGACAGCAGGAGGCTGGCGAGCAAGTTGCGCTGCTGGCGCGCCCGCAGGATGTTGATGGCCTCGTCGTCGGTCGGCCCTTCCGCACCGTGGTTCCAGGAACGGTTGTGGTCCTCGCCGCTGGAGCCGGAGTCGAGGTTGGCCTCGTTGTGCTTGTGGTTGTAGCTGACGAGGTCGCGCAGGGTGAAGCCGTCATGGGCGGTGACGAAGTTGATCGACGCGTAGGGGCGCCGCCCGCTGGCCTCGTACAGGTCCGCGGAGCCCGACAGCCGGGAGCCCAGCGCGGCCACACCCTCCGACTCCCCGCGCCAGTAGTCGCGCAGCTCGTCGCGGTACCTGCCGTTCCACTCGGTCCACAGCACCGGGAAGTTGCCGACCTGGTAGCCGCCCTCGCCGACGTCCCATGGCTCCGCGATCAGCTTGGTCTGGCTGATGATCGGATCCTGCTGGATGATGTCGAAGAAGCTGGCCAGCCGGTCGACGTCGTGCAGCTCGCGGGCCAGCGCGGAGGCCAGGTCGAATCGGAAGCCGTCCACGTGCATCTCCGTGACCCAGTAGCGGAGCGAGTCCATGATCAGCTGCAGCACGTGCGGGTGCCGCACGTTCAGGGAGTTCCCGGTCCCCGTGTAGTCCATGTAGAAGCGTGGGTCGTCGTCGATGGTGCGGTAGTAGCTGAGGTTGTCGACGCCTCGGAACGACAGCGTGGGGCCGAGGTGGTTGCCCTCGGCGGTGTGGTTGTAGACCACGTCGAGGATCACCTCGAGGCCGGCCGCGTGGAGGTCGGCGACCATCGACTTGAACTCGTACACCTGCTGGCCCCTGGAGCCACGCGCGGCGTAGTCGGCGTGCGGCGCCAAGAACCCGATCGTGTTGTAACCCCAGTAGTTGCGCAGACCCTTCTCGACCAGGAAGTGATCGTGGACGAAGTGGTGGACCGGCTGGAGCTCGACGGCGGTGACGCCCAGCGAGGTGAGGTAGTCGATGATCGGCGGTGACGCCAGACCGGCGTAGGTGCCGCGCAGCTCGGTGTCGACGTCTGGGTGCCGCATGGTCAGGCCGCGGACGTGGGTCTCGTAGATGACGGTGCGCTGCCATGGCGTGCGCGGGGGCCGGTCGTCGCGCCAGTCGAAGAACGGGTTGACGACGATCGACTTGGGCACGTGCGGGGCGTTGTCGCGGTCGTCGCGGTCGAGGTCCTCGGAGCCCAGCGGGTAGCCGAAGACCGAGTCGTCCCAGTCCACCGCGCCCTCGACGGCCTTGGCGTACGGGTCGATCAGGAGCTTGGCCGGGTTGAAGCGGTGCCCGGATGCGGGGTCATAGGGGCCGTGCACGCGGAAGCCGTAGCGCTGTCCCGGCCCGATCCCCGGAAGCTCGCAGTGCCAGACCAGGGCGGTGTGCTCGGTCATTCCGACGCGCTGCTCGCGGTCCTGCGCGTCGAACAGGCACAGCTCCACGACCACCGCGTGCTCGCTGAACACCGCGAAGTTCGTCCCGCGCCCGTCCCATCGCGCCCCGAGCGGATACGGACTGCCTGGCCAGACGTTCACGTACGACTCCTCGTCTCGGTCGGGCCCTCGAGCGCCAGCGTCCGGATCGTCGATTCTGCCGATCCGGACTCCGACCTGATCGATCCATGTCCCAAGGGTGCGAGCCAGCGCGCCCTTGACAACGTGAACGCCCAGCGCGTCCGCACGGACGCCTCTGTCAGCACCCTGGGAAGCGACGACGCGCGACTGACTTACCATTTGCCGCACCAAGCTGCCAACGGGTCCGTACACGATGGAGCCGACGTCACGGCGGTGATGAGATCATGATAAGTCTTCGCAATGCGGCGACCATCCCGATAGCGATCGTCGTCGTCGCGTGTGGCCCTGCTCAAACCACGGAGCTCAGCGGCCCAGGCGCCACTCCGGCCCCTTCACGGTCTGTCGTCATGGACGCCGGGGTGCCGCGCCTGGAGCTCGCCGCCGCGCGCCGGTCCGAGTAGAGCCCCACACCGGCCGGCCCGGGAACGGGCCCGACCGGTCCTCGCGTAGCCTGCGGGGCCGATGCCAGCCGACGATCCCCAGCGCCCGCCCACACGCCTGCACGGGTGGCGCCATCCGTCGATCGTCGCGGCTGCCGCGCTGTCCACAGCGGCGGGCTTCGCGCAATTCTCGGCCACCGCCGCCCTGGCCGACGTCGCGGCGGCGTTCGGCGAGGTGACGGACGCGGCGACCGTCGCCGGGCAGCTGGGCCTGTCCATGACCACGGTCGGCCTCGGCCAGGCGATCATCCGCGCCTCCTCGCTCGGCAGCCTCCCGCTGTCTGGCGCGGCGGACCGGCTGGGTCGCCGCCGGGTGCTCCTCGGCTGCTCCGCGGTCGGGCTCGCGCTGGTCGCCGCCGCCGCCCTGAGCCCCGGGTACTGGTGGTTCATCGCGCTGTTCGCCCTGGCCCGCGCGCCCCTGTCGACCACCAACGCGATCGCCGGCGTCGTCGCTGCGGAGGAGACACGGACCAAAGACCGCGCGCGGGCCATCGCGCTGATCACGGCTGGCTACGGTCTCGGCGCGGGGCTCACAGCCATCGTCCGAGCCGTCGGGGGCGACGCGATGGGGTTCCGTGCGCTCTTCGCGCTGGCTCTGGTCCCCCTTGCGCTGCTCCCGCTGATCGCCCGGCTGTTGGAGGAGCCGGAGCGCTTCGTGCGCACCCACGAGCGGGTCAAACCGAGCCGCTTGACGCTGGCGCCGCTCGACCCGACGCTGCGCGGACGGTTCGCCGTCGTCGCCCTGGCGACCTTCGCCATCACCTTCATGACCGGCCCCGTGAACACGAACCTGTTCATCTTCGCCGAGGGCGTGCTGGACCTTCCCAGGTCCGCGACCGCCATCGCCGTGTTCGCCGCCGGCCCGCTCGGTCTCGCCGGGCTGCTGGCGGGACGCTGGGCAGCCGATCGCTTCGGGCGCCGCGGCACCGCGGTGTCCGCGCACGCGGCGATCGCGCTGGCCGGAGCACTCACCTACAGCGGCAGCGAGTGGGCGCTGCTCGCCGGCTACCTGCTGTCCATCGGCTTCGGCGGGTGCTACGCCCCCGCCGCCGGTGCGATCTCCACCGAGCTTTTCCCCACCCATGTGCGCGGCACGATCGTCGGCTGGCTGACCGTCGCCGGCGTGCTGGGAGCGACGCTCGGGCTGTTCACCTTCGGCGCGCTGGTCGACCTGCTCGGCGGCTTCCGCGGGGCAGGCGTCGCCGTCAGCGTCCCGGTCCTGCTGTGCGCCACCCTCTACCTGCGTCTGCCGGAGACCCGGGATCTGGAGCTCGAGGAGTCCGCGCCCGACCTGCCGGGCTGAGAGCTGGCAGGCTGAGAGAGCAGCCTCGATAAGCGTGGCCCCGGCCGGCAGGAGTCCGTGCCCGGCGGCCAAACCCACGGGATCGCCCTTGACCACAGCGGCGGGCAGAACCGCTTCTCCGCCCTGCGCTCGTTCGAGGTGCTCGCGTGCCAACCCGACGACGACCCGATCAACGAGCCGGACTGCGTGGACGGCCCGGCCGATGCCGCCGTGACCGGGTGCACGATCGCGCTGACGCCGGCCTCCGACTTGCGCATCGCGAGAACGCCCTCGCGAGCTCCGGCGATTCACGCGTCAGGGTCCTCTAGTACTCGTATGGCTGAGAGGGCATGTCGATCTCGCGGACTCGTTCGACCCGCAGCAGCGGTGGTTCGGCGGTGGGATCGCCCGGTGCGAGGCCGGGGCGCGGCTCCCACTGGCCGACGATCTCGAGCCAGGTGTCCTCGGCGCGTGGCTGGTCGCCAAGCACCTCGACGCTGATCGCCGTCGCGTCCGCCGCGCAGCAGTTGAGGGTGAACCGGGTGAGCCGGTAGTCCGCCTCAGCCCCCGGGTCGGTGCTGGTCACGAACCCCCGCACTGGCTCGCCCTCGAGCGAACGATCCTCGTCGTACAACGCGCGGAAGACGTACTCGGTGACAGTGAGGTCGACGGCTCCGTCCGTGGGCTCGACCAGGGCGGGGTAGGCGGTCTGGGTGGTCTGCAGCGGCGCGCTCGACTGCCGGCCCGCGGCGAAGGCGCCGAGCGGTGCCGGTGCGATGAGCAGCAGGGCCAGCAGCGGCAACACCAACAGCCACGCCACGCCAGGGCCGTGGACGTGCTCGTGAGCGGCGCGCGCGGAGTCGTCGATCATCTCGTAGCCGTGCAGAGCCGCGTGCTCGGGCTCGGTGCCGCCATCCTCGTCTTGGCGGAACGTGTGCCAGAGCGCGCCGGCGCCGAGCACCGCGAGGACAACACCCGCCAACGCCAGCCAGGGCTGCAGGCTGGCCTTGATGTACGCCAGCGCAGCGTCGGTCAGGCCCAGTCGCAGCGCGATGCCTCCGACCGCGAGCAGCTGCGCTCCCTGCGTCCTGTCGTCCATCACTCCCCCACTCCTGTGCCGAGCACGAGCCATGCCACCCCGATCGCGCTGACCACCGCGACGGCGAAAGCCAGCGGCGCGAAGCGCATGGCGAAGCGCCGCCCGAACACGCCCGCCTGCAATGCGATCAGCTTGATGTCCACCGCCGGCCCGACCACCATGAACACCAGCCGCGAGGTGAGGGAGAACTGGCTGAGGCTCGCGGCCACGAACGCGTCGGCCTCGGAGCAGATGGCGAGCACGACCGCAAGCACGGCCAGCGCAGCGATCGCGAGCCACTCGGTGCCCGCGACCGTGTCCAGGATCTGGCGCGGCACCAGCACCTGCAGCGACGCTGCGGTGATCGACCCGATCACCAGCCACCCTCCCGCGTGGAGGAAGTCGTGGCGCGCGGTGTTCGCGAACGACTCCCAGCGGTTCGCACCCTCGACGATGCGGCTGCGTGCCCTGTCGATGAGGGCGTCACTGCCGAAGCGGGACCACAGCCAGCCCACGGCGATCGAGGTCACGAACGAGGCCAGGAACCTCGCCGCCACGATGTCCGGCCTGCCGGGGAAGGCGACGGCGGTTGCGACCAGGACGATGGGGTTGATGGCGGGAGCGGCCAACATGAACGCGAACGCCGCCGCCGGCGAGGCGCCCCGCGCCGTCAGCCGCCCGGCGATGGGCACGGACCCGCACTCGCAGCCGGGGAAGGCGGCACCCGCGAGCCCGGCGATGGGGATGGACGCGGCCCGGTCGGCCGGCAGCGCTCTGGCGATCCAGCCAGGCGGCACGATGGCCACGACGAAGCCGGACACGACGACCCCGAGCACCAGGAACGGCAGCGCCTGGATCATGATCGACACGAAGATGGTCGACCAGGTCTGCAACACCTCGTCGTTGAGCCGGTCGGCGAGCACCGGACGCAGCACGACGGCCGCGACGAGGATGAGCGCCAGGATCTCCAGCGTCGGAGGCCGTCGCCGCTCGAGCTCGGCCGACCCGTCGGCCGCTTCGGCGGCGCGTGGGCGACCGGCGGGTGGAGCGGCACGTGCGGACACTGCAGGCTTCTCCGACGGGATGGCGGATGTCTGGGGGCGCGGATCGTCAGGCGTTGGTGAAGGTTACCGTCGGCCTTCTGCGCCGCTCTACAGCCGCGCTCTTCCCGAGCCGGTCAGCGTCCCTGACGGTCGCTGCGCGACAGCTCCCCCCGCGTCAGGCGCTCGACGACGCTTGGATGCGAGCCCCACAGCAGCCGCACCCAGGTGGGCGGCGCCGGGTGCGACAGGTTGGTGCGCGCCAGGCTCATGTGCATGCGCAGGTACGCGTCAGGGTCGTTCGTGAGCTCGAGCGACGCTGCGTCGGCGGCGCGCTCCGAGCGACGGCTCAGCGCCTGCTGCAGCGGCAGCGTGACGGTCGACAGCACCAGAACCGCTGCCAGTGCCGCAGCCGCCCCGCGCGGGTCGGCCTGGCCCCGCTGGCGACCGCGACGGGCGCGCCGGCGCGCCAGCCACGCCAGCAGATACGCGCCTGCCGCCGCCCCAGCGCCACCGAGCAGCGCACCGCGCGACAGGTCGCCGTTGCGGTCGTGGCCGAGCTCGTGCGCGACGATGACCGCGACCTCGTCGGCCGGCCGGTCAGCGACGAGCGTGTCGTACAGCACGACGCGACGGGTGGCGCCCAGCCCGGACACGTAGGCGTTGTGCTTGGTGGTCCGGCGACTGGCGTCGGCCACGAGCAGGTTGTCGACTCTGGTGGCGCCCGCGTCCACCACACGCGTGACCGCCTGCTCGACGGCAGCGTCCTGCAAGGGCACAAAGGTGAACCGCAGCGGCTCCAGCACCGCCGGCGCAGCGAACACCCCGATCGCCACCAGCGCTGCGGCGAACAGGCCGGCCACCGGCGGCCAACTGCGCGGCAGGCGACGCACGAGCGCGTAGCCGGCCGCGGTCACCGTGGCGGCGATGACCCACATCGGCAGGTGACCCACCAGCCAGTCGCGCGCCCACCCGGCCATGCTCTGGGTGCGGAAGCCGAAGGCGCCCTCGTGCAGGTAACCGGACCAGAACGCCACTGGGAGAAGCGCCACGTCGACGGCGACCAGCACCACGACGACGACTCCCGCAGCGGCGCGGGCGGGCCGGTGCGGGCCGATCCCGTCGACCAGCCGACCAACGAGTCGGTGCCCCAGCGGGGTGAGTGCGACCGCCAGGACGATGCCAAGTCGAACGACCAGCGCGGCCAGCGCCGCCATGTAGCGGGGAGCCCGGTAAGCGTCAGCACGAGCGAGGTGCGCCGCGTCGAACCACCGCGACGGGTCAGCCAGCGCGCCGAGCACCGGGGCGTCGGGCCGCACGACGTTGACAGCGACCCCCGCCACGATCACGGCGAGCGCCGCGCCGTGCAGCACCACCAGCCAGCCGCCGCCCGTTCGCGCCTGCGCGATTACACCTCCTGGGCGGTGACGATGTGGCAGAGGCAAGCCTCGCGCGCCCTCACGCACTAGCTGCCGGCCCAGGTCAGGAACGTCGCGGACGGCACCACGTCGGCATGCTCGACGGCGCAGCGCTCGCCGAGCTCGCGGTCACTGGTCACGACGAGGCACGGCGTCGCGGCCGGCAGCCCTCGGACCAGCGCCACGATGCGGTCGTCGGCGAGCTCCTCGGCGGCCGAGAACACCACCCGGACGGCGCGGGAGGCTGGGCCGGCGCCCGGGCGCGGCGCGTCGCCGTCGAACACCGCCGTCACCCGCACGCCGAACCGGGCGGAGACGCCCCCTGCCAGCTGCACGAGCCAGCGGCGCTGCTGCTCCAGGCTGGCGAGCGGCTTCCCGCGCGGGTCCTTGGTGAGGTTGTAGCCGTCGACCAAGACGTGCAGGCCCGCTACCTGCAGCAGCGCCTCAACCGCTTCCACCCGACCGTGGTCCAGGCCCGCCGGCAGCTGGCACGGCCGACCGGGCTCGGCCGCGGCGACGCCGCGCGGAAGGCGCTGCGCAGCCACGGGCGCCGGGTCCGGTGTTGCGGTGGCCTCGGCACGGTCGGAAGTGCCGTGCCCGGTGGCGGCGCGCAGCTCGGCGGCGAGCGACTCCAGCGCCTCGGTGACCGCGGCCACCCGGTCGCGATCGACGCGGCTGCTGCCCTCGGCTGTCGCGATGCGCCGCCGGTTGCGGGCGAGACGCTCGCGGGTCCTGGCCACGTGCGTGTCGTGCTGCTCGCGCAGTGCCGCCAACTCGACGCGAGTTCCTGCCACCTCATCCGCCAGGCGGTCCCGCTCGGCTTCCAGCGCGGCCACACGAGTGGACCCCTGCTGGGCCTTGCGACGCCACGCGTCGCGCTCCTGGCGCGCGCGGCGCAGCTGACGTGCCGCGGCTCCGTCGTCGTCGTCGTCCACGGCGGCCGGCCCGGCTGCCTCGGCGGCCGCCCTGGCCATGGTCGCCCGGTTCGCGGCCACCTGAGCGGCGAGGGCCGCAAGCTGGTCCCAGCGGGCGTGCAGCGCCAGTAGGGTCGCGGCCGTCGCCTCGCCGCGCGTGATCGCCAGCCGCCGCCAGTCCGAGCCGGAATCGTCATCGTCGACGCGGTCGCGCACGGCCTCCCTCAGGGCGGGGTCCGCGCCGATCGCGGACGCCAGGGCACGACGGGGGCGGTCCGCCAGCAAGCGGGCGGGCGTCCAGTCTGCGAAGGGGCGCAGCGCGGTGGGGAGCCGCGAGCGGTCTACCTCGGCCCGGCGGAACGCGCGGACCAGATCCTCCCACAGCTCGACCGGCAGGTCGACGAGTACGGCGGTCCCATCGAGACCGTCGGGCGGGTCCTGCTCGGCGTCGGGCTCGTCGGCGCGTCGGCTCCCACGGGGTTCAGCGGCTCCCGACGCGGCGTTCACCGGCGGGCGCCTCCGCCCGCCGCCGGGTCGCCGGCGGTGGGACGGCCGGCCGGAGTCCCGCCCGGCACCGTGAGCGCGTCCACCACCTGGATCGCGTCCGCGGACCCGCACCAGCGGCAGGTCACCGACAGGACCGTCCGCTCCAGGGAGTCGGAGTCCTCGACGCGTCCCTGACCAGCGAGGTCGACGTGCCAGAACCGGCGGACCCGCTCGACGAGCTCGACGTCGAAGCGGGTGAGGTTCCCGCAGGCGCCGCAGCGGAAGCGACGCCCGTCGGTCAGGCCGTCGGCCAGCTCCATGCCGTGCTCCTGTCGGTGACTGGTAGGGCGTGGGCTCGTGTGGGAAGGGTAGCGTTGACGCTCCCGCCTGCGACCAGACCCGGCAGATCAGTGAGCGGTAGATGGACGCCACCAGCCTGCTGTCAGCCGACCGGACAGCGGCCTTCGCGGCGTGGCGGGAAGGCCGCACCGGCTTCCCGATCGTCGATGCGGGCATGCGCCAGCTCGCGGCGATCGGATGGCTGCACAATCGGGCACGGATGATCGTCGCGAGCTTCTGCTGCAAG
>JACDBB010000096.1 GCA_013695145.1 Euzebyales bacterium | reverse complement strand
CGACCGGTGAGGTCGCTCAGCCGCACCAGTGGACCGGTTATCCGCAACTGCGGCGCCTCACGTCTCAGGTGTGGGGCAGACTCGGGTACTCGCCCGCAGAACACGGAGCACCATGCCTGAAACGCGCGCCTTCGTCCACGCCACGACCGCGAAGGCGGTCGCGGGCTGGCTGGCCGAGCTCGGCGACACGGGCGTTGTGGCGATCGACACCGAGACCACCGGTTGGGACCCGTACTCCGACCGGCTGCTGGCGGTGCAGGTGAGCGCCGGCCCCGAACGGCCGGTCCTGGTGCTGGATGCCGCCAACGTGGATCCCAGGGCGCTGGGCGGGCTGTGCGGAGACCCGGCGGTGCTCAAGGTGTTCCACCACGGCGCGTTCGACCTGCGCTTCCTGGCCGCGGCCGGCGTCGAGGTCGTGCGGGTCGCCGACACCATGCTCGCGCAGCAGCTGCTCGACGGCGGCGAGAAGACCCCAGCCGGCGTCGGCCTGGCGGGCATCGCGTCCTACCGCCTGGGCGTGGACCTCGACAAGTCGGTCCGTGCGACGTTCGGTCCGGGGGTGCGAGCGCTCTCCGAGGCGCAGCTGCGCTACGCCGCGGACGACGCCTGGGCCACCTGGGGGGTCTTCGACCAGCAGTGGCGCGAGCTGGTCGGGCACGGCCTCACCCGGGTGGCGAAGCTGGAGTTCGGTGCGCTGCCCGTGCTGGCCGGCATGCAGCTGCGCGGTGTCGCGTTCGACGCGGCGCGCTGGGAGAGCGTCGTCGGCGGCCTCGAGACGGAGCTGCCCGCGCTGGCCGACGCCGCCCAGGCGGCCCTGGTGACCGACGACAGCCCCCGCGACCTGTTCGGGCCGACGCCGATCAACCTCGACTCGCCCGAGCAGGTCCTGGCCGCGCTGGCGCGCGTCGGCATCGACGTCCCAAGCACCCGCGAGCACTTTCTGCGCGACCACGCCGACCATCCGGCGGCCGCGGCGTTCCTGCGCTGGCGCCAGGTCCACAAGATCACCAGCAACTGGGGCGGCGACTGGGCGCACCGCGTACGCCACCCCGCGACAGGGCGGGTGCACGCCGACTGGCGGCAGGTGGTCGGCGCGGGGCGCATCGCCTGCAGCGACCCCAACCTCACCCAGGTGCCCAAGGAGGCCCGCTACCGGGCCTGCTTCGGCGGGGCGGACGGCTCCGCGCACGTGGTGGCCGACTACTCGCAGCAGGAGCTGCGGATCCTCGCCGCCGTGTCGGGCGACGAGGCGCTGGCCGAGGTGTTCCGCAGCGGCGGCGACCTGCACCGGACCACCGCGGCGATGGTCTACTCGTGCGCCGAGGAGGACGTGGCCGTCGCTCAGCGCGCCGCGGCGAAGCAGCTGAACTTCGGCCTCATGTACGGAATGGGCGCGCCCGGGTTCGCGCGGGCAACGGGGATGCCGCTGGACCGCGCGCGGGAGACGATGGCGCGCTACTTCGCGGCCTTCCCGCGGGTCGCGGCCTGGCTGGCGGAGACCGAGGCGACCGCGCGGCGCAGCGGCAGGGTGCGCACCCCGCTGGGGCGCATCCGCCACCTGGGCGGGGACACCTCGTTCGCCACGCTCGCCCGCAACGCACCCATCCAGGGGGCCGGGGCGGACATGACCAAGCTCGCGATGGTCGAGGTCGAGCAGCGCCTGGCCGCCCGGCTCGGCGGCCGCGACGGCCACGCGGTGCGGCCACACGGCCTCGTCCTGGTGATCCACGACGAGCTGGTGGTCGAGGCGGCCGCGGACGACGCCGCGGAGGTGGCGGCCCTGGTCGAGGAGGGGATGGTCGTGGCTGCCCGGCAGATCCTCGGCGACATCCCCGCCGCCGTCGACGTCGCGATCCGCCCCCGCTGGGGAGCCCTCGACGACTGACCCGCCCCAGCCCAGCGCTTGTCGACTTCGGCCGCTGCGAGCGGTCGAAGTCGACAAGCAGCGGGTGGGAGCTGCGGTGGCGGATAAGTTACTGCTGGGTAACATGTACCCGGCCCGCTCCCGGCGAGCCGGCTGACTGGAGGGTCTCGAGCCATGGCGGAACTGAAGGACGCGGTGTACGTCGACGGGGTGCGGGTGCCGATCGGCCGCGCGCGGCCGGACGGGTACTACGCCAACACCCGCGCCGACGACCTGGTGGTGCGCACCATCCGCGCGCTCCTGGCCCGCAATCCCGCGCTCGATCCCGCCGCCATCGACGACAACGTCTGGGCGGCCACGACGCAGACCGGCGACCAGGGCCTGACCATCGGCAGGACCTCGGCGATCCTGGCCGGCCTGCCGCGGTCGGTGCCCGGGTACGCCGTGGACCGTATGTGCGCCGGCGCGCTGACCACCATCACCAACGCCGCCAACGCGATCCGCACCGGCGCGCAGCGGCTGGTGATCGCCGGTGGGGTCGAGCACATGGGCCACCACCCGATGGGCGATGGCGCCGACCCGAACCCGCGCTTCCTCGCCGAGCAACTGGTCGACACCAGCGCTCTGGTCATGGGCGCAACCGCGGAGAACCTGCACGACGCCCACCCCGAGATCACCCGTGACCGCGCCGACGCCTACGCGCTGCAGTCCCAGGAGCGCACGGCCAAGGCGCAGGCCGAGGGCGTGTTCGACAGCCACGTGGTGCGCATGAGCACCTGGAGCGATCAGGGCTGGCGCGTGGTCACCACCGACGAGCACCCGCGACCGGGCACGACCCTCGACGACCTCGCCGGGCTGAAGACGCCATTCCGTCCCGGAGGACGGGTCACCGCCGGCAACTCGGCGGGGCTCAACGACGGCGCCGGCTGCGTCCTGCTGGCGGACCGCAGCGCCGCCGAGGAGCTCGGGCTGCCGGCCACGATGCGCCTCGTCGACTACACGGTCGTGGGGGTGGACCCCGAGACAATGGGCTGGGGGCCCGTGCCGGCAACGGAGCGGCTGCTCGCCAGGACCGGTTTGAGCATCGACGACCTCGACGTCATCGAGATGAACGAGGCGTTCGCCGTCCAGTGCGTGGCCTTCCACGACCACTTCGGGCTGCCGCTGGACTCGCCGAAGGTCAACCCCTACGGCGGGGCGATCGCCGTGGGGCACCCGCTGGCGATGTCCGGCGCGCGCCTCACCCAGCAGCTCGCCCACTACCTGTCGACGCACGACGCCGCACGCTACGGCATGACCACGCTGTGCGTCGGCCTCGGCATGGGCTGCAGCGTGCTGTGGGAGCGGATCAGCGATGCGTGAGGTCGTCACCGAGTTCAAGGTCGCCTACCTCGATTCGCCGAGCGCGGGGCGCCTGGCGATCGTGACCATGGACAACGGCCACGATCACACCCGGCCGAGCACCTTCGGCGCGGGCGGCCTCGCGTCGCTGGGCGCGGCGCTGGACGAGGTCGAGGGTCAGGACGATGTCAAGGGCCTGCTGCTGACGGGCAAGCCGTTCATCTTCGCCGTCGGGGCGGACCTCACGTCGTTCAACGACGCGACACAGGAGTTCGCCCGTGACGCCGGGCGGCGCGGCCACGAAGCGTTCGGCAGGCTGCGCGACCTGCCGTTCCCGACGCTGGCCGCCATCAACGGCGCCTGCATGGGCGGCGGCCTGGAGATCGCCCTGCACTGCGACGTGCGCACCCTGTCGGCCGCGGCGGGCGCGATCGCCTTCCCCGAGGTGTTCCTGTCGATCGTGCCCGCCTGGGGCGGCACGCAGCTGGCCCCCCGCATCGTCGGGCCGGCGGCCGCGCTCCAGGTCATCGTCATCAACGCCCTCAACAACAACCGGATGATGAAGCCGCCCGAGGCGTTCGGGCACGGCCTCGCCGACCGGCTGCTCGCGCCCGTCGACTTCCTCGAGGAATCGCTGGCCACGCTGGAGCGTGTCGTGACCGGCGAGGAGGTGATCGAGCGCCGGGAGCACGACGAGGGCGAGCTCGACACGGCGCTCGCCAGCGCGCGCAAGGCCGCCGACGGCCGGGTGCACGGCGCCACCCCAGCCCCCTACCGTGCGATCGAGCTCGTCGAGTTCGCTGCTCGCGGCGGGGACCTGGCCGAGGGGTTGGCCAAGGAGCAGGACGCGCTCAGCGAGCTGCTGCCCGCCCGCCAGGCGCAGGCGGCCGTCTACGGGTTCGAGCTCACCCAGCAGCGCGCGAAGCGCCAGCCGTGGAAGCCCGACGCGCAAGCCCGGCAGATCAGCAAGGTCGGCGTGGTCGGCGCGGGGCTGATGGGCGCCCAGCTCGGCGCGCTGTTCCTGTCGCGCTACGAGGTGCCGCTGGTCTGCAAGGACATCGACGAGGGTGTCCTGGGCGCGGCTCGTGAGCACATCGAGGGCGAACTCGACAAGCGCGTGCAGCGCGGCCGGATGGACGCCGGCAAGGCGGACTTCCTCAAGACCCTCGTCACCTGCACGACCGAGTACGAGCCGCTCGCCGGCAGCGACTTCGTCATCGAGGCCGTCGTCGAGGTGCTCGAGCTGAAGCGACGGATCTTCGCCGAGGTGGAAGCGGTCGTCGACGACGGCTGTGTGCTTGCCACCAACACCTCGTCCCTGTCGGTGGAGGCGATGGCCGCCGCTCTGGCCCACCCCGAGCGGGTCGTCGGTCTCCACTTCTTCAACCCGGTTGCGCTGATGCCGCTGCTGGAGCTTGTGCGGACGCCTCGTTCGTCGGACGAGGCCGTGGCCACGGCGTTCGCCGTCGCCAGGACGCTGCGCAAGTCGGCCGTGCAGTGCGCGGACACGCCGGCGTTCGTGGTCAATCGGCTGCTGACCCGGTTCATGGGGGCGTGCGGCCACGTGGTTGACCGCGGCAACGACTTCGCCGAGGTCGACGACGCGGTCAAGGAGCTCGGCCTGCCGATGGGGCCGTTCGAGCTGCTCGGCCTGGTCGGGCTGAAGGTGGCCGCGCACGTGGCCCGCACCATGCACGAGGCCTATCCCGACCGTTTCCCGCTGGACGCCAACTTCCAGATGCTCGGCGAGACCGAGCTGCCGGGTGTGTACGACTGGAGCCAGGGGCCACGGGTGCCGTTCGCCGAGATCAGCGAGCGCTGGCTGATCACGCCGGATCGCGAGCGGCTCACCGCGGACCAGATCCGCTCCCAGGCGCTGGAGGCGGTCGCGGACGAGATCCGCCACATGCTCGACGAGGGTGTGGTGGCCGACGCTCGCGACATCGACACCTGCATGCTGCTCGGCGCCGGCTGGCCGTTCTTCATGGGCGGCATCTGCAAGTACCTGGACCAGACGGGGATCAGTGACAAGGTGGCTGGCGGCCCGTTCATCACCGAGCGGGACCACGCCCTCGGCTGATCGCCGCGGCGGAGGAGCGGTTCCGATCCCAGCTATCGCCGGGGGAGGCCACGCTGTCCGCTGACGCGGGCTGCTACGCGGCGCGCGCCGGCGAT